>PNOB01000214.1 GCA_013824585.1 Desulfobacterium sp.
AGCCGCGATATGGCTTTTTTCAAGATATCAATCAAGACAGTACTGTCGCGGCAAGATGCCGCTCCCACAATGAAACGAATCGAAACCCAACACTTTTAATTGCACCCTGAAAGCTCTCTTTGCTTGACTCCTGAACGATTCTCCAATACCCTCTTTCCCATCCGGTCTTTGATGGAACCGGATCAAGTCTGATGACGGTAGCAACACTGTCCGGCTTTTGCTGGAATGACAATAATATACTTTTGAAATTCGCTTGATTGGATGATCGAACCATGACCATTCCAAAAATTTCAGACCATAGAATCAAGGGAGAAATCCTCCGGATTCTCCGGCAGGATCAGAAAGCAACAGCAGAAAGCCTTCTCTGCAGAGAGGTACGGATCACCCCTGAATCCTTACGGAAACAGATTCTTGAGCTTCAGGAAGCCGGGTATGAGATCCAGACATCCGACAACGGATTTCAGCTTATCCATGAACCGGATAACCCCTATCCCTGGGAATTCCCAGGCCGGGAACCCTTCATTCATTATTTCAAGGAATTACCTTCCACCATGGATGTTGCACGAAAAATGGCTGGAAACGGATGCCCTGACTTTACAGTTGTCATTTCCGAATTCCAGAGCACCGGACGAGGCCGTTTGCAGCGCACCTGGCATTCAGATGCAGGAGGTCTTTATTTTACCATTGTTCTGCGACCCAGGTTGGCTCCGGTTCACAGCCATTGCATCAACTTTGCCGCCTCCCTTGTCCTGGCAAAGGTTCTGCAGCGGATATTCCAGGTGGATGCAAAGGTAAAATGGCCGAACGATATCCTGGTGAACGAGCTGAAACTGTCCGGGATGCTGTCTGAAATGGGAATCGAGGCGAACCGGCTTTCATACGTGAATATCGGCATCGGCATCAATGTAAACAACGACCCCACGGAAAAAGAGCCGAATGCAATTTCACTGAAGAAACTGCTTGGAACCCGCATTGACCGCCGCAGGCTGCTGTCCTCCTTTCTGGACGATTTTCAAACCATGCTGTCCGTAACCCCGCTGGAAAACATCATTCCACAATGGAAACAGCATACCATGACCATTGGAAGGCATGTTAAAATTGTTACAATCAAAGAGAGTTATGAAGGTTTTGCACGGGATGTCAGCGACAGCGGCGCACTGATTCTTGAACAAAAGGATGGATCATTGATAGAGGTGATCTACGGGGATTGCTTTCATGGATAGAAATTCAACTTCAGAAAACAGACCGGAAAGCAGCGCCACCGGCCTTTTGTAAAAAAAATAAAACCCCTGCCCTTTTTCGGTTGACAAGGGTGGAATAAACCGCTAAAAGCCTTTTGTTTATAGGGCCGTTAACTCAGTCGGTAGAGTATCTGCCTTTTAAGCAGAGAGTCGCGCGTTCGAGTCGCGCACGGCCCACCACGTAAGAGACTGTTCTTTGTCCCCATCGTCTAGCCCGGTCCAGGACACCGGCCTTTCACGCCGGCAACAGGGGTTCGAATCCCCTTGGGGACGCCAGGTGGAAACAAGGCGACAATGCCTTGAAAATATATAGGATGAATAATCCAAATAAAAGAGGTTAATCAGTAACATGATTAGCCTCTTTTATTTTTGGGGTGCTGCTATCAGGTGCCGAGGTCAGACAGCATAGACAGTATCATTTCAATTTTTTATCCCACGAAATCAAAATAATTTTCCGGCGTGATCAGTTCAAAGGTCGCACCAGGATAGGATTCTAACCATTTCAGGGGCGGTTTAACCCGCTGGTTTTCAGACCATTTACACTCGAAACCGAACAACCCACCATCACGTTCTTCAACATAATCGATCTCTTTACCGTTGTAAGTGCGCCAGAAGTGGACTGTGCCGTATATCCCGGTGTATGATCGTTTTTTGAGTCGCTCTGTCACCACGAAGTTTTCCCACAGCGCTCCAATATCATTGCGGGAATCAAGCAGATTGTACTGACCGATTACAGCATTGCGCACTCCGTTGTCCAGGAAATAATATTTGGCCTTGCTTGTCACCTCACTTCGCAGATTCCGGCTGAATCCCCCTACCCGGACAAGAACAAAAGCCTTCTCAAGGATATCAAGATAGCGGCCTACTGTTTTAACATCCAGTTTGACTTGGGTAGCCAGCTCATTCAGAGACACTTCGTTCCCGACCTGAAACGCGACCAGTTTCAAGAGGTCCAGAAGAGTGCGTGAAGAGCGGATACGTTCCAATGTCAATATGTCTTTCAGCAGATAAGAACCGGACAGTTCTTCCAACAGCTCTATCTTTTCCTTTCTCCCCACTGTTACAACAATCTCCGGATATAATCCGTAGACCAGATACTCCTCCAGATGTTGACGCAAGTCGTAACGGTTGAAATGCTCTTTCAACTCCATCTGACTTATCGGGAAAAGGGTGAGTGTCTGTTTCCGCCCTGTCAGTGGTTCCCCGATTGCACCTGCTAGATCAAATGATGATGATCCGGTTGCTATGATCCGCAGATCAGGGCGATGATCAACCAGAATTTTCAGTCCCATGCCGATATCCGGGATCTGCTGTGCTTCATCAATGGCCACCAGGTCAAAGCCTTCGGCAAAAGCAACAATCTGTTTCAGATCACCGGATCCGATCAAATGACGGATTCGCATATCGTCTCCGGTTTCCAGACGGTAGCGCAGACCACAGGAGGCAAGATACGATTTGAGAATTGTTGTTTTACCGGCCCGGCGTGGCCCGTAGATGATTAACACCTTACCGGGTGTAATAAAAGAATCTATTACGATCGCACGATTTATAAATTTAAGCATATCTAATCCATATATTTTTAATAATTTATGGAGTTATATGCCATATATTTTGATTCTGCAACCCTTTTCCACAGGGCCAGGAAAGAATCATTCATGACGCAGGGCTTCGATGGAATCCAGACGGGCAGCTTTCCGGGCCGGGAAATAACCGAATACAATTCCTACGGCTCCTGAAAAAACAAATGCCACAGCAACAATGCCCGGATTGAATACAAAAGAAAACTGCAAGGCTTGAGAACCCAGTGCGCCTGCAACCAGGCCGAACACAATACCGCACAAACCGCCGAACCAGGCCAGCACTACTATCTTCCACCAGAAACTGCATCAGCACCTGTCTTTCAGTAGCACCAATGGCCAGCCGGGTGCCGATCTCCCGCGTTCGCTCCGTGACCGATACCAGCATGATATTACATGCTCTCCTGCATTGAACACGTAAGACAGTTTTTCATAAGACACAAGTTGCATTTCCTTTGGCTCAATATAGTAGAGTGTCAAGAAATATAATAACGAAACTGACAAACTCAGCCTGCTTTTAGTTGGGATCGTATCCCGTGTCCTGACATGTCCGCCTCGAGCGCTATCAGTAATTCTTTCATCTTTTCAGCCATCTCATTATATTTGAGACGGATTTCCGCCTGAAAGTCCACATGAATTTTGTCGATACCTGCTTTGCAGGTATCCAATATTTGCTTGCGACGGTGCCACAGGTTTTCAGCCAGGCGCATGGCCTCCTTGGAATTTTCCTTGACAGAGACCGAACACTGGTTGACCTGGTCTCTCAGATAACAGTAACTATCATCCAGGTGGGAGGAAATCTTTTCGATCTTCAAGGTCTCCTGGGTAATTGTGTAAAAATGATGACCGATAATGCAATATTTGATGACCTCCCCGAACAGATGACGGTTCTTGACAAAATGATAGCCCACGAACTTCAGATACTGGAGTCCATAGGGCTTGAATGTTTGTATGCCAAGAGATTTGAGCAACATGATAATTTCCTTTAACCCGATTTCCCGCTCAAAATGGGGAGAGCTGCCCAGATTTTTCAAAAAAAGGCTACAGCGGGCAAAGTAGTTTTTCAACTCCGTGTCGTAAATGGCGGCCAACACCTTCTGATACCCTTCTTTTAATTTTTGCAGGTCCATCCTCGGCTTGAAATTGGGTTCAAGACAGTGAGTATTGTTGCCGGCGGAAACGGCAACGATGCGTCCCTCCTTTGTCAGACGTTCATACAGATCGGTTCCGGGCAGAGCGATCATTATTCCGACCATGGCCTTGGGAATACCGGTCTGTTGAATAAAGGCGATCTGCCGCTCAAAAATGTCTTCCGAATCATTGTCAAATCCCAGGATAAAACCGGCCATCACTTCCATGCCGTGTTGCTGAATGGTTTTAACCGCTGCTTTCAAATCGGTTTTCAGGTTCTGGAATTTTCCGGTTTCCTTCAAACATTCCACCGATGGGGTTTCAATACCGATGAAGACCTCATTGAAACCCACATCCCGCATGGCGTTCATGAGACCGGAGTCTTCCGCCAAATTGATACTTGCTTCGGTAAAAAATCGAAAGACAAAATTCCGGCGCTCCTGCCAGGTTTTCAAAGCCGGCAGCAAATCGTTTTTGACCCTCGTTTTATTCCCGATAAAATTGTCATCCACGATAAAGACAGCCCCCTGCCATCCGAGGTGAAAAAGCGCGTCCAATTCAGATAGAACAGTGCCTGGCGATTTGACCCGGGGGCGGTTGCCATATACCTTCCAAATATCGCAAAATTCGCATTTAAACGGGCATCCTCGACTGTATTGAATGGACATGGAAGCATAAGCCTCCATTTTTAAAAGGTCAAAGCGGGGAGCAACCGTATTGGAAATATCGGGCTTTGACAGGCAACGATACACCTGGGGAGCAGTGCCGTTTTCCAGTTCGGCAAAAAAGGATTGGAACGTATCCTCGACCTCCCCCAGAACAAAATGATCCACGCCCTTGATTTCCCGCCAATTCGAATTGGCATAGGGACCTCCCAAAATCGTCAGCTTGCCCTGCTGACGACAGGCGACCACAACCTGATCCACCGAAGCGTGCTGAACGATCATGGCCGAGATGAAAACCGCATCGGCCCAAGCAATATCCGCCTCGATCAAGGGCTCAATATTCATGTCCACCAGTCGCAGCCGACAAATTTCCGGAAAAAGCGCTGCAATCGTAACAAGCCCCAATGGCGGATGACCACTTTTTTTACGAATAAACCGCAGGGCGTATTTGAAGCTCCAGTAGGTATTGTTGGGTACCTCCGGATAAACCAATAGGATATTTCGTAATTTTTTCATCTCTACCCCCTGAGGGAAACAATTATGAATTGCGAATTACGAATGAATATATTCTGCCGTTATAAAATAAAAACTGGTGGTGCGACTGTTGTCGTCATGCATTGGAAGATAGGTATTGCGCCGGTTTCGTTTATTCCGGAATTCCACTCATCGATCCGGTTGAATTAATGTTTTTCGATTTCGCGGTTTTCGGGTTTCGGGTTTCGGGTTTCGGGTTTCGGGTTTCGGGTTTCGTGCGCATCACATTTAGTTATGTTAAGTTTATCGCTGGGAGTAAAAAATGGCAATGGCTCTTTGACTGTTTTACAATTGTTTTACAAGACGTAATACGCACTCTATTCTTTTTTAATGGGCAAACTACCTTTTTTCGTAATTTGTAATTCATAATTGCCTTTATTTATGCCTGCATGGCTGTTAAGGATCTGCATGATCATGTTGAAAAAGTCAGACTGGCGCTAAAAGACGGCGATCTTGACCAAGCCCGGAAAAGCCTTTCCTATATGCTCATCTTTAAAAAAAGCAACGTCTTATCCACAAAATCATTCATGACGCAGGGCTTCAATAGGATCCAGACAGGCGGCTTTCCGGGCTGGAAAATAACCGAATACAATAATTCTTTTTGAGGGAATCACAGCCTGTTTGGCCTGATCAAAAAAACATTTGAAGTAAAAAGTATATTCCTCAGAATATGGGTAAACTGTTACCTAAACAGGGTCATTGTCTCATGATTCGATATAATTGAAAGTCAACGTTTTGATAGATGAGTTGAATCGCTTCGTTTTTTAGCAGGGAATCCAGATCATTTTTTTCAATTTGATTATTATTATCATATATTTTCTGAAAACAGAGATAGTCGCCCTTTGTCACCTTATCTATATTTTCAATCATTATTGACTGCCGGTTCGTAAACAGCCTCATCAAACGAGGTTTAAAAAAAATAACAATGCTATCTTCTTCTGTATGGCTTTTGATGAATGTAAAAAGATCTTGTGCAGTGGAATAATACGGCCCAATTTTTTTAATCTGTTCGTGCCCCCCACTCGTTGTAACATTCTTGAATGAGGTGTTCCATGATACGGCGATGATGGCAATGACCACACATGTGCTTCCGATCCTCCAGAACAGATTCAACGATCGATCACGGGTATCTGCAAACGACACCATTCCGGTAAGAACAAAGGAAACATAGAATGGGATTACCGGCAGTAAATACCGAAAACCCTGTGTGTAAGGCCATCCAATCATAAGAACAATATATAGCGCTCCATAGATTATGATATGATAATCTGAATTGCGACGTTTAAACAGCCCGATAATAAACAGAGGAAGGCTTGCCCCATATAATATCAACGTTATTTTGCTATAGAAACCCGTGAAAAATTCTGCTGGAAGCTTATTGTAGAATAGTAAATTATGTTTTATACTTTCTAATGATATGCGTTTCATTTCTGAGGTATGAGAGGTGCCTCCTTCCGGCAGAAAGGTTTGCCATATTAAAACAAGTATGAAAAAAAACAGGTATGGTGAAATGATAATCAATAGACTGACCAGGCGGTTTCGGGAAATTGGAAAAAGTTGATGCCTTGATTCCATTATTGATTCTGTTGCTGTTGTTTTCCGGGCAGTAATATGTTGCATCACCAAAATGAGCTGAGTTGCTCCCAGAGTGGCGAGGATCAGGATACCCTGGGTTCGAATGAAAAATGAGATCGCAATAAGCAGGCCCAACAGGAGCTGATCAGTAAAATTTGAGATCAACGTTTTCTTTTGAATGACAATTCTTCCCATAAAAAAAATCGTTATGGTTGAAAAAAGGAGAAAGGGGATATCAGACACGACATTATCCATAAACTCCATAAAATATGGATGCATGGCAAAAAGGCTGACCAGGATCATACGCTCAATGGAGGAGTGACTAGTTCTGCACCCCCACCAAAGTGAGAGAAGAAAAAACAGATAGCAAATGATGTTCAAGCTTTTAAAAGCCAGCAGATTCATCCCAAAAAGATAATAGAGGGGGGCCAGCAGCATTGGATAGCCCCACGGATAGGCAACAGGCCCGACTGTATGTGTGGATGTCTCTATTGTGAATCTATTTTTTTCGATAAACCCGGTTGGATTTTTTTCGGTAATGCTCTGCGCCTGCATGATGTACTCCGCAAAATCATCCCCCCATTCCTGACCTTCAGTCAGGCTATACCATGACAACAAGCAGGAGGCTCCAAGGAGTACAACCAGGAAGACAACATT
>PNOB01000215.1 GCA_013824585.1 Desulfobacterium sp.
AATGACGGTTCTTTTAAAGACGAGATCGTTCCCATCCATGTTCCCCAACGGAAAAAACCACCGGTTGTTTTTGAAAAGGACGAGCACTTCCGGCCTGGGCTGACCCTTGAAAATCTTCAATCTCTTCCGCCGGCGTTTATTCCCAAAACCGGCAAGGTAACGGCCGGAAATTCGAGCGGATTGAATGACGGGTCTACCGGGATGATTCTGATGTCTGCGGATAAAGCCAAGGAACTGGGACTGAAGCCGCTTGCCAAAATCGTGGCAACCGGTATGGGCGGATGTCATCCATCGGTCATGGGTGTTTCACCGGTGCCTGCCGTGAACCAGCTTATGAAGCGCAGCGGACTCAAAATTCAGGACTTCCAATTGGTTGAAGTAAACGAAGCGTTTGCCGCCCAGTATATTGGATGCGAAAAAGAGCTGGGTCTGAAACGGGAAATCACCAATGTTAACGGTTCCGGCATTGGTCTGGGGCATCCGGTAGGATCAACAGGCGCCCGGGTCATGACCACCTTGATTTATGCATTGAAAAAAAGAGGAAAATCACTTGGCCTTGCCACTTTATGTGGTGGCGGCGGGGTTTCCATGGCATGCGCCATCGAGATTTTGTAGGTCTTTTCAACCAGGTCTGGTTTTTTTCCATAATGAACCGATAGTTAAAGCGGCTGTTATCCATAACAGCCGCTTTTTATTTTTCAGATCAAAATTTACTGCAAAATTGACTGGTTATTTCCACTTGACATTTTGAGAAGAAAAAATATAAAGTGCAGCTAATCAGAAATCGATCCAAAATGCATGATACAGTTTTGCTGAAAAATGGTTTTTTCATACCTCTGCACAACCGATCCGGATCTCTCCTATTCTCAACCACATTACAGCAGCGATTTTTGTATAGTGTGTCATAGCTGAATGAATTGATACAAATGATTCCATTGACCTGTGCAAGGGCAGGATTGCTGTTTTCTTATCGTATCAAAGTTGTTTAAAACGGTAATCAAAAGGGTATGACTCAATAACCGTTCCATTCTGAAAATCAGGTGGTTGATTGTGAAAGAATTCGGAAAAGAAAATCAACAGAAACGGCTGGAAGAAAATTTAGAAAATCTTCTTGGCTGTCCGGAACCTGAGAACATTGAAAGGTTGTCACCACAACAGCGGCAGGAAGCGATTCAAAACATTCAATCCAATCAGCTTGAAGTAAAGGGGCTAATCAAAGATCTGCTCTCTGCAAAGGCCAGGATTGAAACATCATGCAATCGATATGTGGACCTGTTTGACAAGGCGCCGGTTGCATATTTTACTCTGGATGTAAACGGGCGGGTTTATGGCGTGAACCTTGCCGGTGCGGAAATGTTTGGTGTGGATCGCAAGGATCTGATCGGCCGGTCTTTTTCAGACTTTATTCCTCCGGATGATCATCCCTGTTTCCGGAGGCATGTGGAAGACTGCCTTGCCCATTATGTGGAAAACACGTTTCGAATTGAACTGGTAAATATTCCGGAAAAGGCCCTGCCGGTTCGTTTAAGATGTATCGGTGTGAAAGATGAAGAAGGGCAATCGGATCTTCTCCGGATCACCGTAACCGATATGTCGGAATACAGACAGACCGAAAAAATGTTGAAAGAGATTCAGGAAAAGTTTCAAACCAGCATGGATGATATTGAGGATGGATATTATGAAGTTGATTTAAAAGGCAATTTTACATTTATTAATCAGTCGCTGTGCCTGCTCTTCGGCTATCCCTACCCTGCATTGATTGGAATGAACTATCGGCAGTATACAGATCCGGATACTGCCCGGTTTATGATGAAGGAGTTCAATCAGGTTTATTCAACTCAAAGACCGGTCAAACGGTACGAGTTTCCGGTTATTGCAAAGGGGGGTGAAAAACGGTTTTCAGAAGGCTCCATATCCCTGATCTGGGACAAATTCAACAATCCGGTTGGATTTCGAGGGATCATACGGGATATCTCCAAGCGAAAACAGATTGAGGCGGCTCTTCGGGAATCGGAAGAGAAATACCGGTTTCTTGTGGAAAATGCGACAGACGGTATCACCATCATGCAGGATAAGTCGGTCATATTTGCCAACCAGAAAATGTTTTCCATGCTTGGCTATTCCCAGAAGGATATGATCGATACAATGTATCTTCGGCAATTTGTCCATTCAGCAGATCAACGGGCGCTGCTTCGCTATTATCTTGAATTCATGAAAAGCAAGAAAAAGCGTGACAAGTTTCTGGTGTTTCGGGGGATCAACAAAGCTGGTGAAGAGCGGCTGCTTCAGGTCCGGACGGTCTTGATTACCTGGAGCAAACGACCGGCTGTTCTTTCTTTTGTTCGGGACATCACATCCCAGAAGGCTTTGGAAGAAAAGGTTCAACATGCCCTGAAAATGGAAGCGATTGGAACTCTTGCCGGTGGTATTGCGCATGATTTTAACAATATCCTGGGAGCCATTGTGTTAAACACGGAATTGGCCCTGGACGATATCCAGGTAGGAACAGAAACCGAGTATGCATTGGACCAGGTATTACAGGCCAGCCAGCGGGCAAAGGAACTGGTAGATCAGATTCTGACCTTCAGCAGAAATGCTGAAGTGAATCGGAAAAGATTGAAGATTGATTCGATCGTAAGAGAGACAATTAAAATGTTACGGGCAATGCTTCCTTCAATCATTGTGATCAGACAGGATATTACAACAGACATATGGACAGTAATGGCAAATCCAACACAGATTCAACAGTTGATTGTCAATCTTTGTACCAACGCAGCCCATGCCATGCAGGAGAAGGGAGGCAAACTCGATATCTCTTTGCAGAATATCGTACTGGACCAAAAATCAATCAATGCCACAGGGCTTTCTGCCGGTCGATATGTTCAACTCATTGTCGCAGATGATGGAATTGGTATCGCACCTGAAAATCAGGAAAGAATTTTCGATCCCTTTTTTACGACCAAGCGTACCGGAGAAGGAACCGGTCTGGGTCTTTCCGTGGTGCATGGCATTGTTCTCAAGCACAGGGGAAGCGTAACGGTTAAGAGCAAGCTGGGAAAGGGGGCATCTTTCCGGGTGCTGTTGCCGACCATCGATGATGGAGAGACCACTATTTTGTCTTCTGAAAAAAAGATCACAGAGAATGGAAGGGGCAAAACCATTCTGTTTGTTGATGATGAAGAAGCACTGATTGATGCCGGGCAAAGAATGTTAAAACGATTGGGCTATCATGTAATATCAACTTCAAATCCGGTTGAAGCCCTTAATCTCTTCCGCAAACAACCGGAAATGTTTGATCTGGTGATAACAGATATGGCCATGCCGCATATAACAGGTGTTGAACTGGCGAAAAAAATAGTAAGTATCCGTCAGGATATTCCGATCATTCTGTGCACTGGTTTAAATGAAAGGGCTTCATCGGAGAGATCAAGAATGCTGGGTATACAGGGATATATTATGAAACCATACACCCAGCAGGAGGCTGCAAAGATGATCAAAAAAATTCTGAATGTTGCCTGACTTTCAAGAATGCCATATGTCTTCATTGTGTTCAATGCAACACTCAGATCTGAATAGCTGAAAAACTATTTTTTCTTCTGTTTCTGCTGTCCAACACGGACTTTTTGTTGAGGTGCTTTTTCTACGATATGAGTGCTGCGATTGAATGCACACCCTATTTTCGAGTCACCATCCACCCATCTCATTTGAATGGCCGGGTTCGGGTATACCAAACAGTTATCATTATTGTCTATTTTTCCACAACCTTTGCATTTTTCAACGATATTTCCCATTGTTTCTAACCCTTATTTTTTCAAAAAAATATTAATAAAAAGAATATTACGAAGGTACTAAAAATAATCCAGGTAACAAAACTTGTCAACCTTCATTTTTCAGAATCAAAATGTCTGGCTGGATAAAACAGCATTTTTGACAATCCTTTTTCTGGGACCGGAAAAAAGATATCTTGATTTTCATCATAATAGTTGGCAGGTTGGTATTGTCCTTGCTGAGAAGTTCACTTGGATGAAGGGGCGGGCTGGCTAATTTATAAGGTAATGAATTCAATGATTATCGAACAAGCAAAGGAAGTTCTGAAAATTGAAGCTGAGGGGCTGCTTGACCTCATTGATCGTTTGGACAATCGATTTGCTGAAATGGTTGAACTTATTTGCAATTCGCCTGGGAAACTGATTGTAAGCGGGATTGGAAAGTCCGGGATCGTCGGACAGAAGATAGTCGCTACACTGAACAGCACCGGAACACGGGCTTTGTTTCTTCATCCGGTTGAGGCAATGCATGGAGACCTTGGCATTGTCGGAAAAGATGATATCTTTTTGGCATTGTCCAATAGCGGTGAAACAGAAGAATTGAATATGCTTGTTCCTGTAATTCGTGAGATCGGTTGTAAGATCATTTCATTTACCGGTGGAAAAACTTCCTTGTTGGCAAAACTGAGTGATATTGTTATTGATGTCGGGGTTAAACGGGAAGCCTGTCCACTTGGTCTTGCACCAACAGCAAGCACAACGGCTGCCCTTGCAATGGGTGATGCACTGGCTGTTGTATTGATTCATAAGAAAAAATTCAAGTCGACTGATTTTAAGAAGATACACCCGGGAGGAGCGCTTGGGCAGAGACTGTCGCTGCAGGTATCGGATATCATGTTGAATGGAACAGATCTGCCGATGGTTTCAACAGCAACAGGTATTACAGATACCCTGAAAATCATGAATCATTTTGAGTTGGGAGTGGCATTGATTCTGGATCATAATTTATCCCTGATCGGAATTATTACAGATGGTGATATTCGTAGAATTGTATCGGAAAATGAATCATTCAGAAATTGTATGGTGGATGAATTGATGACCAAAAATCCACTTACCATAAACCGGCGTGCACCGGTGTATGATGCTTTAAATTTAATGGAGCATTACCAGATTACCGTATTGCCTGTCACAGATACGGCCGGCAAGGTGGAGGGGATTCTTCATTTGCATGATATTCTGGGTAAAGGTGCGTATAAATTTAATGGTGCTCCGGAATGATAATAAAAATAAGGTCAACAAGGCCGGTAACCAATCCTTTCAAGTACATTTTAAATCAAAAATTAAAGAGGAAACTATGGACTTTCAATCAATTGATACAAAAATACTGAATATTGGTGAACCCAAAATACCGTCTCCTGTTTATAATGAGGGAAGTGTTACAGGAGACTATTTTATCCAGGATGATGATCGTGTTTTAATTGATGTAAATGCCATAAAGATTTGTAAAATATTAAAGGATGGAAAGGAGATACCTTCTTTTGAAACCGCAGGCCCCAGGAGCAAGATATATTTCGATCCCAGCAAGGTAAGATGTGCACTCGTTACTTGTGGCGGCCTTTGTCCGGGACTGAATGATATTATCCGGGCAATTGTCCTTGAGCTTTATCATCGATATGGGGTTCGAAACATCTATGGTATTCGATATGGTTTACAGGGATTTATTCCAAGATACGGTCATGATGTGGCAACACTGTCGCCAGGGGCGGTTGAAAATATTTTGGATACAGGAGGATCGATACTGGGTTCATCCAGGGGAGAGCAGGATATTAATGATGTCGTTGACTGTCTGGAAAGGATGAATATCGGAATCCTTTTTATGATCGGAGGAGACGGCACATTGATGGCGGCGAAAAAGATTGCAGAAACCATTAAGGATAGAAATTTAAAAATCAGTATTGTGGGGATTCCCAAAACAATTGATAATGATATTTATATGGTTGCCCGTTCCTTTGGTTTTGATACGGCTGTTGATGTTGCCACCCAGTCGATCAAGGGTGCACATAATGAAGCAGAAAGTTACCCCAACGGAATCGGGCTGATCAAGTTAATGGGGAGGCATTCCGGTTTTATCGCAACGACTGCAGTACTTGCTCAGCAGGAGGTTAATTTTGTATTGATCCCGGAGGTGGATTTTGACCTGGACGGACCCAAGGGTCTGCTTGCCAGACTGGAGAAGCGGCTGAAAGAGAGGAATCATGCTGTTATTGTTGTTGCGGAAGGAGCAGGCCAGAAATTTTTCGAGGGAGACAAAGATGAAAAAGATGCCTCTGGTAACATACGTTTGAAAGACATCGGACTTTACCTGAAAAATAGAATCAACGATTATTTTAAAGACAGGAATATTGATATTTCGTTGAAATATATTGACCCCAGTTATATGATCAGAAGTCTTCCTGCCAATGCAAACGACAGTGTGTTCTGCGGTTTTCTGGGGAGGGATGCTGTGCATGCCGGCATGGCTGGCAAAACAAAGCTCATCGTCGGCCATTGGAACAACCATTTTGTCCATGTCCCTATTGATACATCAGCAGGAAAACGCAAACAAGTCAGTCCTGACGGAAAATTGTGGCATACTGTTCTTGAATCAACCGGGCAAGGCTCTCTTAAAAATGAATGAATTAATGAGGTTTTGAATTTCTGAACCATGTACATTTATGTTTATTGATTGTCCAGAATGTTTTTAATAACAAGGGCATGCCTTTCAGAAGCACCTTGATTTGAAGATACCGCACGGATCGCTCTGTTTCCCATGTCAACGGCTTTCTGAGGGTTTTGGAAAAGATCCAGAATTTTTGTACTCAATTCTTTTGCATCTCTAACCACACCGCCTCCTCCCTGAGTCTCCAGAAGCTCTCTGGCATCTGAGAAGTCATCCATGTGGGGGCCATAAAAAACAGGAGTGCCCACAGCGGCAGCCTCCAATATATTGTGTCCGCCAAGGGGCACCAGACTTCCACCGCAGAAAGCAACCGAACCAATGCTGTAGGCAGCTTGAAGCTCTCCGATTGTATCCAGAATCAGAATCTTGGGGATCATTCGATCACCAGCAATTGCTGTTCTGAGTTGATAATCCACTCCTCTGCTGTTCATAAGCTTTTCAATACTCGGTGTGCGTTCAATATGACGAGGTGCAAGGATCAATTTTGTATCTGGAAAAAATTGACAGACATCCTTATACGCATCCAGTATGATCTCTTCTTCATTTTTTCTTGTACTTCCTGCAACAAAAATCCTGTCCTGATCACTTAGCTTGAAAATGGAGCGCATTTTTTTTTTATTGAAATCAGCAATGGATGGCTGGATAAATCGATCATATTTAGAATTGCCATTGATTTGAACCCGTTCTGCGGGTGCACCAAGCAGCTTTATTCTTTCCGCATCCTCTTTTTGAATCATGCTGAAGGCTTCAACATGTTGCAGGATATTTTTAAATAATGATTTGAGTTTGATATAGTTTTTAATTGATCTGGCTGATATTCTTCCATTGATTATGGCGGTTTTAATCCCCATCCTGTGTGCTTCATACAGCCAGTTTGGCCAAATTTCTGTTTCA
>PNOB01000216.1 GCA_013824585.1 Desulfobacterium sp.
TGGGCGTTTTTTGTCCCTTTTCCGGAATGTCCCACTTCATCGTTTGGATTCTTTTTTGCAGATATAAAAGCACATGAACAGATAAAAAAAACAAATCCGATTGCAAGAATAACAATACAGCTTGTCCGGCAGGCCAACTGATCCACACAACCATTTCCCCATATTCGATTCTTTCTCATTTTACATCCTTTGATCCGCCATACTCTTTTTCTCCGAAAACAATCGCCTGATAAACCTGAACCTGAATTTTATCCGGCTCTTCTTTCCAGATCATACCCGGAGCCCCGTGTTTTGTGGACAAATGGTATAAAAACTGCTCCTTATCCGGCAGTTGTTCCCAAACCTGGGGCAGGAATGTTGAACTCCCAAACCTTGTTTTCAGAATCACACCATCCACTGAAGGTCGCAGCTTCTTCAGGAGATCATCCGCAGTTGTAAACTCCAGCTTTTCAGGTTCTGTCAGTACACTGATATCCAGTTTGATATCCTTTAGTTCATCATATGTTACTGCAGGAAATCGGGAATCATGCAATGCAGCTTCTATGGCTCTGCCCATCACGTTCTTGTAAAGCGGATCGGTTCTATGAAAAATTCCAATACAACCCCTCAAACCGCTGCCTCTTTTAAGCAAGGTAACAAAGCATGACCCGTTTTCCCGAAGGCTTTTGTTCAAGAGATGTTCATCTACTTGGGGCAGTTTCCCATCTTTCAGATATTGGGTAAGGGTTTTTCTTGCCAAAACAAGCAACGCTTCCTTGTCGGACTCGGTAAGTTTTTCTTCCTGTGCAGACGCATACAGGGGACTAAGGCATAATATCAGGAGATATACCAAAACAGAAATGGTTTGTTTTTTTTTCATAGCTGTTCTCCAATCCAATATCGATCAATTCAATGGTTCCATAAATTGGAAAATAGCAAAAATCACAGATAATAAAAACCAAAATATGAAAGAATTATGATTTCAAAAAGAAAGGCAGCGTTTTGATACGCTGCCTTTCTTTTTTAATTTATTGTCCGGAAACAATTATTCTCTTCTTAAACACGCCAACCCTGTTACAGATGTCAAAAAGAAAAAAGCAGAGAGAACATACAGAGCCGCGGGTGTTTCCTGGCTTTCGATCCCTGTTCCGATAAAACAACCTCCGCCTGAACCAGCCTCTGAACTTACGTTGTCAGAAGTGCCGACGGCATCTATGACTGTTTCTTCAAGGGATGAGAATCCCGGGCCTGAAGGATCAACAATCACGCCATTTGCAACACCATCTTCATCCCCGAATCCGCCGTCTTTGAGGGTAAAGGTAACCTTCGTACGGCCGTCTTTTGTATGGGTAAAAATTGTGTGTTCTGAAATATCCTGCCATCCATCCTGAATGTCATGCTTAAACCATTTTGTGTTGCTCGGAAGTCTTTCAGAGAAATAGATAACAACCTCAACTTGTGCGCCGGTTTCAACCAGAAGTCTAAACCCAATCAGGTTCATCGGCATTTTTTTCGGACGATTTTTCGAATCTCCGATCAGATCCCAGTCAATGGATTGAATCATATCTACTGTTCCTTCTCCGGATTCGATCCCAACCCCGACCTGACTGCTTCCCATCGATGTACTCATGCATTTGATATCATTCTGATGGATATCCGGAATTCCGTTAAGGTCAAGGTCAACTTGCGCATCAACCTCCAGATCATCCGGCACACCATTGTGGTCTCCATCCTCGGTATCGGTGGCTATCCCGGTTGTAAATTTCCATGAATCCGACCATTCGGAAGCTGTATTTGTGGTATCAAAAAAACGAACTCGCCAGAAATAGGTCACGTTCTCATCCAGAATCAACTGTGGCACATTCAACTCTGTCAATGAGGATTTACTTTTCTTTTGAAATACCATGGATCTGAAATCCATATCCCTGCTGATCTGCCATTCTGTCATACTGTGAATATTGTTCTGTGCTGAAACATTGTAAGCAAACGTTTTCAAGGTTGGGGTTATTGTTGTTTGAGTCAAACCTTTTTCAGGAGAAGTCAAAACCGGTTGATAGGAGGATATGTTTTTTAAAACCGTTGAACCGTTATCAGTAGTCTCGCTGTCTGTATTCACATCCTGTTTATTTTCTTCTACAGAGTCCCCCATATCCGCAACTATTTCAGGAATGGGATTCTCAACAGGGTCCGAACCCTGCTCTGTATCATTATCCGATGAATCCGCAACTGTTTCGGGAACTGGATTTTCAACAGGGTCTGAATCCTGCACAATATCATCACTTGATGAATCCGCAACAGGATCAGGAGTGCTTCTACTATAGCTGATCTCATTTGAATTATCCGAATCAATGCTTTCATTATCGATCTCGCGATAGGAACGGGCAACAAAATAATATTGAACGTCAAGGTTCAATCCAGTTATTGTACAGCTTCCTGCATCTCCTTGGAATACAGGAGCATTATAATCATAATTCTGTCCTTGAACCCTCATAAACACTTTATATCCATCAACATCACCAGAGCTCTCATCCCAGCTTAATGAGATGTCATATGAAAAAACAACTGAAGGAAAAAAACAAATCACAAGAACCAATAGAAAACAAAACAATCTCATGGAATACATCATGCGGCTGAAAATCTGAAATATGATTAAGCGTTTCATAAAAACTCCTTTTGACTCCAAAAAAAAACCGGGCACCTTTCCCACAGGTGCCCGGTTAGTTACTTTTGGTAACCCGGCTGTCCGATATCATCGGACCCGTGGCTTTCCGTCCCCCGATTACTCGGGGTTTGGCTTTATCGAGTATTCTGTATGTCGCCTTCTTAGCTCAGCAAAACATATGCCACTCAAAAAAAACAGGATGATTAAATCAATTGCCCTCCTGTAAGTATTTTTACAAAAATAAAATGTTATTAATATAACTATTTGAAAATAAATAATTTATTTTATTGTACCAGATCACAATCACAGGAAGGAATCAAACTGTCCCTCCTCAGCATACGAATGATTTACTTCAAATAATATGCCGAATCAGGAAAGGAAGGAGTGCAACTGAAGGGGTTTGTTATACTTTTCTACACAGACTGTATTGATATTTATATCTTAGCAGTATTACTGGGGTAGTAAAAAGCCTGGCCAAAAGGGGCCAGGCTTTGGAGCATAAGCATAGAATGCAGATTTTTTATCTTAATTTAAATCAAAAACTAGTGAATGTGGTAGTATTCTCTATACCATTCAATAAACCTTTGAATGCCGGTCTCTATTGAAGTTGACGGTTTAAATCCGACATCCTTAATCAAATCATCGACATCCGCGTAGGTTGCCGGAACATCCCCGGGCTGAAGGTCCAAAAATATTTTTTCAGCTTTTTTCCCCAACGCCTCTTCTATCACCTCAATATATTTCATCAACTCCACCGGCTGATTGTTGCCGATGTTGTAGACCTTATAATTCACATAGGATGTGCCGGGGTCAGGAGAATTGCTGTCCCAGTTCGCATCCGGTTGCGGAGGCTTTGCCATCACACGGACAACTCCCTCAACGATGTCATCAATATAAGTAAAATCTCTTTTCATATTTCCATGGTTAAAAACTTTTATAGGTTCATTGTTTACGATCGCTTTCGTAAAAAGGAAAAGAGCCATATCCGGTCGTCCCCATGGACCATATACGGTAAAAAATCTCAATCCAGTGCAGGACAACCCGAAAAGATGGCTATAGGTGTGTGCCATCAGCTCATTTGCTTTTTTGGAAGCCGCATATAGGGACACCGGATGATCCACATTATGGTGAATCGAGAAAGGCATCTTTGTATTGGCTCCGTATACGGAACTCGAAGATGCAAAAACCAGGTGTTTTACACTCTTATTATGCCGGCAACACTCCAGGATATTGACAAATCCCACCAGGTTTGAATTTACATATGCTTGGGGATTGGTCAGGGAATACCTTACGCCTGCCTGTGCCGCCAGATTCACGACAACATCAACCTGGTTTTTGGAAAAAATTTTTTCAAGACCTTTCTGATCAGAAAGGTCTGTTTGAAAAAAGGAAAAGCCTTTATGACCATAAAGTATGGCAAGACGATCCTTTTTAAGAGAGACATCGTAATAGTCATTCATATTATCAACACCAATAACTTGACATCCATCCTTCAGAAGTCGATTGGCAAGATGGAAACCAATGAAACCTGCAGCGCCTGTGACAAGAACATTTTTAAATTTTAGTAACACCTTTTTCTACCCTCCTGAATTATTGATTTTACCAATCCATTGTGATCAGAAAACGATTCAAAATCAGTATATTTTTCATTGTCAGTTCAATTGATTATAGTTATATACACCGAATATACAAGTTTTTTTATAATAAAATAAAAAAATTCCGGGTTCGATCAATTATTTTTTCATAGTACGTAGCATTTCGTTGAAGATAATACCGTATCTCCGTGTGGTTAGATTGAATCCTGTTTTGATGCAGAAAGGCCTTCAGGGGATGGGGAGATTGAAAATGACGGACAAACAGTTCCCCCCAACTATTTTGATAAATGATATGGAAATCATTAATATCCTTTTCCCATGGAGACTTTTCAAAGCTGATCACAACCAGAATTTTCCGGATGTATTCATCTTTTAAAAAATCTGTCAGTTCATTGACAACAGTTTCGTAGCTCCCGAATATTTCTTTCATCTTGTGCCCAAGGTTGATGATTTCCTGGATTGAGACAGGAGAAGCATTCGGTTCCATGGATAATCGGGTTGAAACAAACAGATTGTTCCATACAAGAAATGCGATGTTATGGATCAGTTCAGTGTTTAAAATCAGGGTAACATTTTCACCATCTTCAAAGGAGGTTACCCATTCCTTATTTTCCAGCTTCAGTTTGATTCCGGTAAGATTCAGTGGATAATCGGGTTTATGCAGAATTGAAATTTTGTATTTTTTTTTAGAATAAAAAACCGCAAGCTTTCTTCCCAGAATCGTAAGATCTTTTTTATCGATACGGCTCTTGTGAGCAGCATAGACCCCTTCCATTTCTCTGTATAATGTTAAAATCATTTTAAACAAATGGTTGCCCAATTCTATCTGAGATTTAACATTCCATCGATCATACTGACTTAATTCAATCCGCCTTTTCATATCCAGGTGATGTTCTGTGAACAACTCTTTAGCCAGCCTTTTCTTGATGCTGTCATTTCTTTCATACGGTTTAATCTGACAACGCAGGTAAAAACATTCTTTGAGAAACTCTATTTCCGTATCCTTTCGTATCGATCGGTTATACCGAAATATCTCATGAATCAGGAATGCCCCGGGATCAGGAAAGGTATCATGCCCGCTCTGGAAAACCTGTGTTCGAAATTGACTGCAAGCAAGTTTGCGACCCTGAGAATCCAGCAGCATTCTTAAAAAAAACATTTTGACTAAGGATTTCAATGGATGGGTGAGGGATTTATGAAGCTGCCATAAAGCAGCCCCGAAATACTCATCCGTATCAATCTGCTTTACATCCCCCATGTCAAGCAGATCATAATTTCCATCAATATCATTTGTGATCCATAAAGCTGCTTCATTGTATGAGATTTTTTCATCCCGATCCCAACAGATCCACCATAATGGAATTTTTCCGCAGATGAGTATAGTTGTTCTGTAAAATTCCTCTTTTAATACACTTTTTTGTGCACTTCCGGAACTTTCTTCATTTACACATCCAAAAACATTATTACGGATATCCGAAATATCAATAATGAAGAAAAAAACCGGAATCCTGAGTTGGTTGTCCATCCAATCTTTGATTAAATTAATTTTCTGATTCAATGATATCCAGTCTTTTTGACTGAATTCACTTTTATCATAGCAGATCCAGATGTCACAATCCGACGATGATGTCTGGGTTATCGTGCCTACACTTCCAATGGTATAAACTCCCTGAATCATCAAATGCATAGAAGTGTGTTTGAGCAGCGTATTTTTTTTTTGAACCCGAAACCTTGTTTTAAATATCTGTTCGCGTTCCCATATCTCCTTTTCACGATCGATGCCATATACCCAGAATGGTTTTTGAAGTGAGGGGATATATCCCGGACAAGCCGGATGATTGATGCTCAACAGCCATGGTAAAAGGTACAGAATATCCTCACTGTCTTTAGGAGCAATCTCTTTGAAAATCTGTTTACGGAAATTATTATAAACCATGTATACACGACGGTTTCGTAATAATGCGGATTGAATCATACTGGTCATTTTTTTTCTTTCTTGAATTTTTTTTCAAGCCACGTACAATAGCAGTATTCTTTCAACTGGATGGTTAACAGGTGTCCATCCATCGAATCGATGGGCGCTACCAAATAGAAATGCTTTTTGACAGTAATTCGAACAGGACCGTATTGATCAAGTCCCATGACGACCCATTTTACAATAGAATGCTATAAGTGTAAACACTACTACATCACCTGGGATAAAAAATTTCCATATGGATGCCGCAGCATGGCTTTCAAAAGCAAAATACTGCCTTCCATAACGGTTTATAAAAATTCCGGGATTCAATGCCAGCTGTTTCAACAAAAAGAGATTAAGAAAAAATAATCAGGAATACCATGTCTCTAAAGCTTAACGAAATTTTTTTCAGTATTCAAGGAGAATCTTTGTATTCTGGAATCCCATGCGTATTTATCCGACTGGCTGGATGCAACCTGAGATGCACTTATTGTGATACGGCGTATGCCTGGGATGATGGGATATATATGGATGTAAAAGAGATTGTTGACCGTATCAAAAAGTTTCATTGCAGGCTTGTAGAAATCACTGGCGGAGAACCTTTAATTCAGGATGAAACCCCATCTCTGATTGATACCCTTATCGATTCCGGATATACAGTTCTTCTGGAGACAAACGGCAGTATCGATATCCGGAAAGTTTCATCTGAGTGTATCAAAATCATGGATATCAAATGCCCTTCCAGCAATGAATCAGGGAAAAACCGTTTGGAAAATATCCGTTATCTCGGCAAAAAGGATCAGATCAAATTTGTCATCGGATGTCGGGAAGATTACCTTTTTGCACGAAATATTTTTCAAGAATACTGCATGAATATTACAAATGGCAATATCCTCTTTTCTGTCAATTCAACCTCACTTTCACCACATGAGCTTGCGGCATGGATTCTTGAAGACAGCCTGAATGTCAGGTTTCACCTTCAGCTCCATAAAATCATCTGGCCGGAAATTGAAAGGGGTGTTTGAGTATGATCCAAAAACAAAAGGCGGTCGTTCTTTCCAGTGGCGGCCTGGATTCAACAACGGTCATGGCAATCGCAGAGAATGAAGGATATGAACTCTTCAGTCTGAGCTTTAACTATGGACAGCGTCATGCTTTTGAACTCACCGCAGCAAAAAAAGTTGCAA
>PNOB01000217.1 GCA_013824585.1 Desulfobacterium sp.
ACAGGGTGATGAATGGGTTGTATCCGACAGATTAAAAAATGAAATCACTTTCCGAAGATTAAACCTTATGAATCAGTCTTTTCCATTCAAAAAACAATTTGATATTATTTCATGCAGAAACGTGATGATCTATTTTGACCAGCCAACCCGGGATGCCCTGGTCAGTAGATTCTATAAACACACCACTCCCGGTGGATACCTTTTTATCGGCCATTCAGAGACGCTGCGATCAGATTCCTGTCCCTATGAATATGTCAAACCAGCCATATACAGAAAGGGAGATGTCTAATGACAAAACCGATCCGCGTCTTAGTAATTGACGATTCCGCCCTTGTCCGTGATATTCTGACAAAAGGTCTTAACATGGATCCTGGAATTACAGTAGTTGGTAATGCATCTGATCCATATATTGCAAGGGATAGGATTGTGAAACTCAATCCAGACGTGCTGACCCTTGACGTTGAAATGCCGAGGATGGATGGTGTGGAGTTTCTCCGAAAACTAATGCCTCAATATCCTTTACCGGTTATCATGGTCAGCGCTCTGACGGAAAGAGGCAAGCAAGTCACTCTTGATGCCCTTTCCTTTGGCGCGATTGATTTTGTGACAAAGCCAAAGGCGGATGTTGCAAGGGGGTTGGAATCCATGATCATGGAACTCCGGACCAAGATTAAAATTGCATCAACAGCAAATGTCTCCCACTGGAAACAAAAACGTTATACCGATGGAAACAGAATACAGAAACCAGTAAGAGCCCTGGCTGAATCCACCGATAAAGTGATTGCCATTGGGGCATCTACAGGCGGAACTGAGGCCATACGGGAAATTATTACCCGATTTCCGATAACCACTCCAGGAATCGTCATTGTCCAGCATATGCCGCCTGGATTTACAAAAATGTTCGCTGAAAGAATGAACAGTCAATGTATTATGGATGTCAAAGAAGCTGAAGATAAAGACAGGATTATGCCGGGCAGAATCCTGATCGCTCCTGGAGCAAAACAGATGAGTGTTAAACGTTCTGGAGGTATATATGAAGTCATCATCAAGTCAGGCGACTTGGTTTGCGGACACTGTCCCTCTGTTGAAGTTATGATGAATTCCGTTGCAGAACATGTTGGATCGAATGCGGTTGGGGTTATGTTGACCGGCATGGGCAGGGATGGCGCGAACGGAATGCTGGCAATGCGAAATGCCGGTGCACGGACCATTGCCCAAGATGAAGCATCATGCGTCGTATTTGGGATGCCAAAAGAAGCCTATAACATAGGCGGTGCCGAACAACTTGTTCCTCTTAATAAAATTGCAGAAAAAGTAATTGACCTACTTTCGGGATGAACTCAATGAAAAAACTAATGATTGGAGTTGGGGATTACGGAGGGAGTAATACAATTGGAGAATCCGTAAAAACAATGGCCCTGGGGTCATGTGTCGCTGTCGTGATTCTTCATCCGCCGACTAGAACAGTTGGAATGGTGCATGTAGCCCTACCGGAATCAACTACTAACCCGGATCGCGCCAAAGAGCGCCCTGGATATTTTTCAGATACCGGTATTCCAGCTCTATTGAAAAGAATGGCAGACCTGGCCAAAAATCCGACCAATAAAGGATACATCGTAAAGCTTACTGGCGGTGCAAAGGTTATGGATCCGAACAATCTTTTTAATATCGGTGACCGGAATGTCCTCGCGATCAAAAAAAACCTCTGGAAATATGGAATGGGCCCCGTAGCAGAGGATACGGGTGGTCAAATCAGTCGAACGGTAGAAGTATTTGTTGACACCGGAAAGATTGTTATTTCGTCTCCAGGCAGAGGCAACTGGGAAATTTAATCATGATTTTTATACAAAAAAAAGGTACTCTAGAGCCAATTTCAAAACTATCAAAAAGCGTCACACCGGCGAAAATCGGTGCCCAGAAAAGAGCCGAAAGTCCTGGATTCCGACTTTCGCCGGAACGACAACAACAGACTTTTGAAATTGGCTCTCTATTCCATAACCGATTTGAGGAGGCAAACTGAAATGGCAAAAATCTTAATTGCTGAAGACGATACTGTTTCTCAGAAAATGGCTAAAAAAATAGTTGAAAAATCAGGGCATTCCGTCTTCATCAGTCCCAACGGCAGGCATGCATTTGAAACCCTGAAGTCAAATACGGATTTCGAAATGCTGATTACCGATTATGTTATGCCAGAAATGGATGGCCGGGAATTGGTAATCGCCGTCCGCAATGAATTGAAATATCAAACGCTGCCGATTATCATTATGTCTGCATATATCACGGTGAAAGAAATTTCAGATCTTCTTGAAAAAGGAGCAACTGCTTTTCAGGCAAAGCCGTTGAATGAAAAGGCGTTCATAGAAATAGTGAACAGATACCTGAACTGATTGTAATGTGTCCATCATTTTTGATTAATGGGGAAAGAGGTAACTTAAAATGTCGAATGTAGATGAAATCCTGGCAAAAGCGCGTCAAATGCCGCTTCTCTCCAGTGCGTCAACACGCCTTCTTTCATTGTTGGGCGATGAAAATCACGGACTGGATGATGTCATCAAAATCATCAAGACGGATGCTGCGTTAACTGCCAGAATATTGGAAATCGTTAATTCTGCTGCATTTGGTCTGCGGCAACCCATATCAAGCATTTCTGCAGCCGTCCCTTACATCGGTGAAAAGCTGATTATCAGTCTATCCATGAATCAATCAGCACCCCAGGTTTTTAACAGGCCTTTGTTGGGATATGAAAGCCAACGCGGAGAGCTTTGGGCGCATGGACTCCGTACAGCAATTGCTGCAAGCGCTTTATCCAAAAAATCCCGAAAAGAGGTTCAGGCCGGAGTCGCTTACACAGCAGGCATCCTGCATGATATCGGCAAATCAGTTCTTTCCAAATTTCTCACCGGGTGTTCTCCGGAAATGATTAAAAGCATAGAAAATGGTGAAATCCATGATTTTTTGGAAGCAGAGGAGAAAAAAACCGGAGTGAACCATTGTGAAATCGGAAAAGAACTGGCCAAGCACTGGAAACTGCCGATGGAATTACAACAAGCAATATCATTTCATCACAAACCTTCCGAATCTGATGAAAGATTTAAGGACCTGGTTTATGTGATTCACCTTGCAGATATGATTGCCATGATGGGAGGAAGTGGAACCGGAACGGACAATCTCGCTTATAAACTGGATAAAAGATATACAGACTATATTGATATCGACCAACAAGGTATGGATGATTTATTATTAACCGTACTGATTGAATTCGAGAAAACAAAAGAAGCCTTATTCGGTTCTGAAAAGGAGAGTGAGGGATGAAACGCATCATAATTGCCGATGACTCCGGCACAGCAAGGATGTTCATCAAACGCTGCTTTGAAATTTCCGGATGTCAGGATGTTGAGTTCTTTGAGGCAAAAAATGGTCTTGAAGTTCTGGAACAATTAAAAAAAACATCGGTCGACCTTGTTGTTTCAGATCTTCACATGCCGGAAATGGACGGAACAGAGCTTTTAAAAAGAATTAAATCATCCCCTCGATTTCATGAAATACCAGTGATTATCATATCCAGTGCAGCAAATCCAAAAAAAGTTGAGGAATTGAAAGAGCTACTGGCTTTAGATGTTTTGAGTAAACCCGTATCTCCAGCCAGTGTTTCCAAAGCGATAAAACCTCTTCTTAAAAATTCGGAGAAATAACAATGTATACCCATGAAATCAAGCAGGCAGTCTTTACTGCTGTCTCAGAAACATTTGAAGCGATGATCTTTACACAAATTATTCCATCTGACCTGCCTGATATAGGTCCAACTTCTTCTGAACTAATAGAAGCAAATACAGAAACCCCTGATTCCGATCTCATTGAATCGGCATTTGATCAACCGGTATTTTATCGGTCAGAAATCAATCTGATAGAGCCGAAAAGCGCTTTATTTTCAATGATCTTTCCGACTGATCTGGCCATCAGCATCACAAAAAATTTATATGGATGGATGGAAGAAAATGACCCTCCGGAACATCTGATGCAGGACTCCCTGGCGGAGATAATCAACACAGTGACAGGCAAATTAATGACTATACTTATTGATAATCAAAGCACTTTTACGCTTGGTCTGCCGAATTTGAAGATCATGAAAGATTTATCCTTTGAAAAAGGCGAGGTATACAGTTTCAGTACCACAGATAATTTCAGATTTTTTTTCATAATAGAAGGGGATCTTCTCCCGGAAGAATAAAAAAACCGGCGAGCCTTTTCAAACCCGCCGGTTATTCGGTATAATATCATATCAACGATGATATTTTAGAGACCATTAATCTTTTCAGTAAGTTCAGGCATGAATTCAAGAATATTCGCAACGATTCCAACATCAGCAACCTGAAAAATCGGAGCCTTTGGATTCTTATTCACAGCAATCATAAAAGGTGAACCTTTGATCCCCCCCAGATGCTGGAAAGATCCGCTGATACCCATTGCAAGATAAACTTTGGGTTTTACGGTCTGGCCTGATGTTCCTACCTGACGCGATTTTTCCATCCATTTTGCATCCACAATAGGCCGTGAACAGGATAAATCTGCTCCCATCGCCTCAGCCAGTTGAGTAGCAATTTCAATATTTTCCTGATCTTCAATACCACGTCCAATTGAAACAAGAACCTCTGACTTGGTGATATCAATATCACCTACTTCTGCCTTCACGATTTCGAGGAACTTGCGACCTACGGCTAAATCTCCGACACTCCCTGATTTGTCAACAACTTGACCACCCACAGGCTTGATTTCACCTGGCTGGCAAACACCAGGTCGGATATTTAATACTGCACCAGCAGATGCATCACAGGTAACATGGGTACTTACCTGACCGGAGAATTCCTGACGAACCAACTTCAGGGTTGTTCCATCAACTCCTTCAATGCCAACTACATCAGCAACAAATGCGGAATCCATTTTTATGGAAAGACCCGGACCAAGGTCCATACCAAAGGTATCATGGGGCAAAAGCACAATGCCATCAGTCGGAAGAATATTCACAAGTGCCTTGCGAATGACTTCTGCATTCGGATATGCCAATGCTTGATTGTCAATTTTCCATACTTCATTATAAGCGGCAGTTAAAGCATTACATACCGTATTCAGGTCTGCACCTGTTCCGGTAACGATTGCTGTCAATGCAGCTCCTGCATCAATCTTTTTTGCAGCGGCTGCAAGCTCAAAAGCTGTATCATCAGCAGCCCCGCCCTTATGTGTGATATATGCAAAAATTTGAGCCATTATTTCAGCCCTCCTTTGACCTTCAAAAGTTCAATCAGCTTATCAATGATTTCCTCTGTGCTGCCTTCAAGAATTTCAGCGCCCTTACCAAGTTGCGGTACGAAATAATCTTGAACTTTTACTTTGGCACCAGCACTGCCTACTGAACCGGATGAAACCCCAAGATCCAAAGCGCCAAGAACAGGAATTTCAACAGATGCAACTTTTCTGATTCCACGAATTCCTACATAACGGGGTTCATTGATACCCGTCTGAATAGACAAAACACAGGGCATCTGGATTTCATTCATTTCCTGGTTACCGCCTTCAATCTCACGCCCTACTTTCAAAGTCTTATCATTGATGATTTCAATAGAATTGACAAGAGATGCATAGGGTTGATCCAGCATAGCGGCAAGCATTCCGCCAACTTGACCGGCACCGGCGTCAGCCTGGGCACCTGTCAGTACCAGATCATAATTACCTTTTTTTACCGCTGCCTTAAGGATGGTGGCGATCCCTTTTCCATCTGATCCCCCAAATGAGTCATCGGACAAGAGAAGTCCGTCATTGGCGCCCATTGCCATCTCTCTTCGGAGAACTTCTTCCGATTCACTATCACCAACTGCGACAACGGTTACTTTTCCACCGACCCTATCAACGATTTGAATGGCTTCTTCAACCGCATAATTATCCCATTCATTTACCGAATAAACCAGATCGTCACGATCAATATCCGTTCCAGCGCTATTGACTCCGATCTCATTTTCCGAGGTGTCCGGAACCCTCTTGACACATACCAAAATTTCCATATTCATCCTCCCAAGTTATTTATTTTAATAACCATTCTCCAGGTTTATACCATCAAACATGATCGCCTGCGAAAACAATATTTTCCTTATCGAATGATATGCCGATCAATCAGTTCCACAAAATCAATGGCCTCCATTTTACCTTCCATGCCGGCAACTTTTATTGCATCTTCCATATTGACCAGACAGAACGGACAAGCCGTAACAATGACATTTGCACCGGCCTTGGCAGCCATTTTCACCCGAAGGACCGCCATTCTCTCTTCTTCCTCAGGTTCATAGAAAAGCATCAAACCGCCACCTCCGCAGCAGAATGATCGATCTCTACTCTTCAACATCTCTACACGGCAGATACCCTCAAGAGCATCCAGTGCTTCCCGGGGGTCTTCATATACTGAATTATGACGTCCAAGATAGCAAGGGTCATGATAGGTGTATACCTTGGATGAATCCTCAATCATTTTGAGGTGCAATTTTCCAGATTTAATGGCTTTTGAAACAACCTGACTGATATGCTCAACCGGAGGCAGGCCCGAATAGTCATGTGCCAGTGAGTTGAAAGCATGTGGATCTGCCGTTACGATCTTCCGAACTCCGGAGTTTATAATCATCTCTGTATTATGATTCTTGAGATTCTGAAAAAGCATCTCCTCTCCAAACCGCCTGACTTCATTTCCGGAATCCTTCTCATCCTTGCCAAGGATACCGAAATCAATACCTGCTGCGGTCAAAACCCTCGCAGTTGCCTGGGCAATCGCCTGCATTCTGTCATCAAAAGAACTGATCGAGTCAACAAAATACAGAACATCCGCGGTTACGCCTTCTTCCAGAATTTTTACATCACAGGTTTCGGAAAAATTATTGATTGTGGTCCATTCCGAACGTTTCTTTTCCATTTTGCCCCATGGATTCCCACGTTTTTCGATTGCTTTTAACGGTTTCTGAAGGGACTGGGGCACCATTCCTTCATCCACCATACCCCGACGAAGGTCTACAATCTTATCAATATACTCGATACCGATGGGACATTCCTGCTCACATGCGCCGCATGTTGTACATGACCAGATTTCATCTTCTTCATAAATATCACCGATCAATGGTTCGCTCTTCAAAAAATCTCCCCGTAAGGGGTAATTTTTGAAAACCTTATCCCGTCCTTTGATAGATATGAAACGCGGTGAAAGAGGCCTTCCGACTGCATTGGCCGGACATTGATCTGAACATCTTCCGCAATCCGCACAGGTATAAAAATCCAGAATATGTTTCCAGGT
>PNOB01000218.1 GCA_013824585.1 Desulfobacterium sp.
CCGGATCATCCTTGAAAAATTTCAACTGGGATTTTGCAAGTAATATGCCTTATTTAAAACTCTTCAAACAATATGGCTCCCAAACAACATGAAATACAGTTGCTTCACTCAAATGAGGACAACATGGACTGTTCGTTTTTTATCCAACGAATGTTTTGGTATCGACAAAAAGACCGGCATTCCCACTGATGTTTAAAATATGAATTATAGATTCCGATTTTTCTATTTCAGAGATATTGATTCTTTATAATTTAACACCAAAATATTTCACAATCATATAATTCAGGTTGTTCCAAAGTACAGAGAAGGAATAATGGCGGGAGGCGATATCATAGTTTTTCTCAACCATAAGGGTTCTGCGATCTTCATTTTCCAAAACATCCTGGGCGCTCTTAATGGTTTTTTTGGTAATGTACTGATCCATAACAATCATATCAAATCCCAATGGTTCAATATCTCGTACGAACGTTGCATATCGATTGATCAGGATTGGTTTCTTGAAGTAGATTGCTTCAAGGAATGCATTTCCGAACCCTTCATAGAGACTGGGAAAGGTAATAAAATCAGCATGAGGATAAATATCCCAGAGTGAATACCGTCCTTCCTCAGACTGACGGTTGTTCCAAGGATCCGCTATCCGGGAGTTGATCAATCTTAAATCAACCCCCTGGTTCAATGCGTTTTCCTTGATCCAGTCCTGGTATTCAAACCCTTCATCTCCAGCTTCATGAGAGATAAAGAGTTTGTATTTTGGATTGTTTAATTTCTTAACAAATTCAATTGCATGCTCAATTCCTTTTCGTTGTATGATCCTTGTGGGCTGCAGTATAATGATATCGCTGGAAGAAAGCCCAATGGACTCCCGCAGTTTTGATGTTCGATCTCGATTGATTTTCGGTGGACATTCAAAATCAAGGACATTTGGAATGATGATCGAGGCAATTCCCGATCGATGGGCCAATTCCTCCTGCGCAGACGAATTGATGACAACATGCTGAATACTATGCAAGTTAGGAGGAAACGCCATCCGCAGATAATCACCTACTGCATTGATGATAAAACGGGTTCGCTCCCAATAAAAGTCATGATGATGTGCAATCGTAGGGATTTGTGTTTCTGCTATTGTCTCTGTCAGGGCAATTCCAAGGGGAATATGAAGAGGAATCGTCAGTGCATTTTGCACGATAAGAATGTCAATCGAAAACTTCTCAATAAACAACCGAAGATGCTTTTTCAAAAAATCCTTCCGGTGGATTATTGTTTCGGTTGTTTCTAAATCCCTTCTTTTTCTTCCAAAGATTTCATTATTCAGTGTTTCGTTTTGTTCATTCTTAAAATGCGCTTCTGGTACGAGGTAGCTGTTTTCTGGCTCTCTATCCAGTTCGCCCGCAAACCAATATGTTTCATGATGATGCTGTTGTAAAACCTCGGCCCATTTACTAGCCTCCAGTGTAACACCATCTGTTCCTGAAAAGCGTGTGGATATGAAACCAAATTTTTTTTTCATATGATTGATTCCATTGTGTACTTTGTTTATTGTCATTAACACACTATTACCGGATAAGCAATTGGATCAAAGAAAAAGAAGAATCCATTCAACCTCGAAATACAGATCATATATTTACAGACAGTCTCACTGTGGTATAAGGTTTGCTACCGTACTATGGTTTTGATAACCAAAAGAAAGAAAGAATATGAACCCTCCTTGCAGTCAATGTCAGCTCCAGTTTGAAAGCAAAAATAATGAAATCTGCAATCAATGCCCGGCGCGCTCTGACTGGTCCGATTACCAGGCTGGTTATATTACCAAATTTAATACGCCCCCTGGTTTACCGATTCAGGATAAAAGAGATCGCTATCAGATCATTGCAGAACTACTTGACTACCCGACAGAGCTCATCATGTGGAAAGATCTGTATCAAAATCAAAAGCTATCTTTAGTTGAAATCCGGGATAAGATCGGCACAAACATCTATACCATTAAAAAACAATTCCGTAAGTGGGGGATACCAATACGTGAAGAAAAATCATCTCTTTGATCGTGAAGACAGAAACGACCAGGATGCTACATCAGACTGTTCGGTAATCGGAATATTTAATTCCGATTAAGCCTGATTCTATCGGCACTTTGAGTGCCGAGCTAATGAAATAACTTTACAGCGCCTATAAAATAAATCCAAATAATCTGGTATATATATTGCTAATAATATAGCAATGATAAAGCGCTGAAAGAATCATAATCATGGGACCAAGATAATGAGAAAAAAAACTTTAATAGAGGGAGACAAAGTTAGTCTTCAGGGCATCATCGTACCAGCTGACTGGGATCACAAAGGCAATGCAGTTGCTTATACCCTTTCAACATTTGACGAAAAGGAGTATCGAATTGATCCGGAAAGTAAAAATCCATCCATTGAAGAGTTTATCGGAGAAAAGGTTTTTATCAATGGAATTCTGATAAAAAAAGAACATGAAAACTATCTTTATGTGGACACAATCTGGTCTTTTTAATAATCCAGATTTCACTCATGCATGCGACTTCCAACTGCTTTCAGAAGATTCACACCACTGTATCCGCAATAGACTTTAAAATATAACTCGGAAACACTATTTCAAACCTTTGAATTCGAATTTTATGTCCCGAAAATTCGTTCCCTTTTTTCCAATTTTGTTTTACATGTGATACATTGAGTTGCAACGGGTCTTGCCAATAATCTCTTATAAGATATTTCCTCGCCACAAACTTCACAAGTACCGAAATCGCCATCTTCTATCCGTTCCAAGGCATCTCTGATCTTATTAATCAGACGGCTCTCCCGATTTTTTATATGAAGCATGAACCCCTGGTTCTCATTTACAGACGCTCGATCAAGAGGATCAGCATAATTGTGCTCCTCATTCTTTAATCCGCTCAAGGTCATCTCACCACTTTGGGCAAGTTCATTCAGTTGATCTTCCAACATCTTCTTGAACATACGAATTTTTCCCTCTTCCATCGCAAACTCCCATATAATAACGTTGAATCAAAGCACAAGGATTATAGCAAACCCTATGCCATGGTGTCAATTATTACCCTTGCATTTTTCTCTCACCGATCCAACTCCAGCAGGCATATAGCAAAAAAAAACAAATAGATCAAATCGGAATTATAAATTCTGAATCTGTTTTTCCGAATTAAAAATTATGATTATATTTCAACCCATTATGTATACCATTTAAGGCATATTTCTTGCCTGAATTATCTGAACTTGAACTTTTTTAACTAAAATAAGACTCCATCTTATAAACGCAAGATATGTTTAAAAAGAAAAACGTGTTCGACGAACAATCATATCCATATAACAGATCAAAAGAGCAAATATACCACTTTTGCTCTTCATACAAGCCACAAAGCAGAATACAACGAATTACGTTTCGTCAGAATAACAGAGTATAGTTGTTGATTATTATGAAAACATCCGACGCCAAGCAATTTAACCCTGAAAAATCGAAAGGACTGAAACATGAACAAAACCGATTTTATCGAAGCAATTGAACCGATCGTGGGAAGCAAAAAAGCAGCTTCTGCTTTTATTGACAGTTTAACGAAAAATATCACAACCGCGTTACAAAATGGCGAAGAAGTTCGTCTGTCAAACTTTGGTATCTTTAAAGTTAACAAACGCAAAGAACGGACAGGCGTGAATCCAAGAACTGGTGAAAAGATAAAAATTCCTGCTAAAAAGATACCTGTATTTTCTCCATCAAAAAGCTTGAAGGAAGCGGTAAACTAAGGGTTTTATCAAGGTGAGAAAAAAGTTTTCCCTTGTTACCTTGATTCGGAATAAGCAGTTCTTATACGGATAAAAAAGGAATTATGAATTCCGAACAAAAAATGCTGAATGATTAAAAGGGACCCCATTCTTATTAAAAATCCGACCCTGGAACAGGCACTCCAGTTCTTTATAAGTATTCTCCGTTATGATAGCGGCTATTTGAACTCACTCTTTTGGATGCCATATTTTGTGAGCAGTTTATGCAGCTGTCTTGTGCTGATATCAGCATCCCGAGCACTGGCAGCAATTCGGCCCTTATTGATACTCAGTATTTCTTTGAGGTACTGCCTTTCAATATTCTCAACTCCGGCACGGCGAACCTCTGCAAGAGTCTTTGAAGCATTTAAGGCAATCTGAGTGATCGGAGGCTGATTTTGAAAGAATTCCATTGGAAAACTCTCAGGTGTCAGTGTCGAACTTGATTCCAGTATATGAGCGCGTTCTATCAAATTTTCCAATTCCCGAATGTTACCTGGCCAATCATAAGCGTCAAGAGCTTCCAGAACAAGAGCATGAATATCGCAGATCTGCTTTGCATGAAAAAGATTCAACTGCCTTATAAATTGGGAAACCAGCTCCGGAATATCCTCCTTCCGTTTTCTAAGTGGCGGCAATTCGATTGGGAATACATTCAGGCGATAAAATAAATCCTTTCGGAATTCTCCAGACTCTGCCATTTCCTTCAAATCACAATTTGATGCAGCAATAAAGCGCGCATCTGTTTCAATATAGACCTCACCGCCAACTGGTTGAAAAGTTCTATCCTGCAGCACCTGAAGAAGTTTGATTTGAGTTGAAGATGTAATTGTATTGATTTCATCTAAAAACATGGTGCCCTCTTTGGCAATTTCAAACTTGCCGAGCTTCCTCTTCACTGCACCGGTAAAAGCTCCCTTCTCATGACCAAACAGTTCACTTTCGATCAATGTATCTGGAATGGCTCCACAGTGAACTCCAATGAACTGATTTTCTTTTCGATTGCTGTGCGCATGAATTAATTTAGCCATCACCCCCTTGCCGGTCCCGGTTTCTCCTAGCAACAAAACCGTTGTTTTCGTTGGAGCAACAGAACGGATTTTTTTTAAAACCTCTTTCATCAAAGGGCTATTTGTTTTAATAATTTCTAAAAAATCAGTGTCCCAGAATTGATCTCTCAGGTAGTCAAGCTCCTCATGCGTAATAATATCATCCTGAATTTTTTTGGTAACAAGTCTGACTTCTTCAATATCAATCGGTGAAGTTACGTAATTACTTGCACCCGCCTTAACTGCATTGACTGCCTTTCGGATGAGTTCCTGAGGACTGATGATAATAATTTCGATGGTTGGAAAAATCTGAAGATAAGGTGCCAGTACATCGATATATGGATTGCCATTTTCATGATGAGAAATGTTTTCGGATAGTAGATTGATGTCTAAAAATACAAACTCATGGCGTTTCAATTTAAAAAGTTCAAAACACTCATCTTTTCCTCTCGCAATTAGGATATCAAATCGATGCCCCAGACATTCCTGAATGGCAGATACTGTTTGTTCATGGGTAGTTGCAATTAAAACAGATTTTCTTATTTTCATATCCCCTGTGACTGCTTAAAAATAATCCGGGCCGACTTGATATCGTTAAAAAAACAAGCTTGATTGTTCAATAACATATTGTATATTCAACAATATTAGAATGTTATTTCCGTCCAGGGCAATCCGTGTTGGTTTAATTCATTCATAAATGGCTCTGGATCAAACTCCTCCATGTTAAAAACACCATTGCCGCGCCACTTCCGATTCAGCATAAGCATTGCACCAATCATTGCCGGGACACCCGTTGTGTACGAAACAGCCTGGGATTCAACCTCTTTATAACAGGTTTCATGATCGCATATGTTATAGATATAATATTGTTTTTCCCGATTATTCTGTATACCTTTAATCAGACAGCCGATACAGGTTTTTCCTTTGGTTACCGGACCCAATGATGCAGGATCCGGAAGAAGTGATTTCAAAAACTGAAGGGGGATGATCTCCTGCCCATTATAAACAACCGGATCAATTCGAGTCATTCCGACATTTTGAAGCACCTCAAGATGCTTCAAATAGGCATCACTGAAGGTCATCCAGAATCGTGCCCGACGCACGCCTGTAATATGCCGGGTAAGAGATTCAAGTTCTTCATGATATAAGAGATAAATTTTGCGAGGACCGATCCCTTCCGGGAAATCATATATTTTTGACATGGATAGTGGCTCTGTTTCAATCCACTTTCCATCTTCATAATATCTGCCTTTTGCCGTTACTTCACGGATATTGATTTCCGGATTAAAATTGGTTGCAAACGGATGTCCGTGATCTCCGGCATTGCAATCGATGATATCAATTTCCTGAATCCTATCAAAATGCTTTTTTTGGGCCCAGGCGCAAAAAACATTGGTCACCCCTGGATCGAAACCGCTTCCCAGCAGAGCCATTATCCCTCTTTTTTTGAAACGTTCGTGATAATCCCATTGCCATTGATAACAAAATCGAGCCTCATCCCTGGGTTCATAGTTGGCAGTATCCAGATAATCCACACCGGTCTCAAGACATGCGTCCATAATATGAAGATCCTGGTAGGGAAGCGCCACATTGATGATTACATCTGGTTTAAATTTTTCAATCAGGGCGATCAGCTCAGAAACATTATCAGCATCTACCTGTGCAGTCTGAATCGTGCGTGGCAGTTTTGCAGCAATGTTTCTGCATTTTTCCACTGTTCGGCTGGCCAAACAAATCTCAGTAAAAACCTCAGGCAGCTTTGAGCACTTGAAAGCAACAACCTGCCCCACCCCCCCGGCGCCTATGATTAAAACCCTTCCCATTGCTTTTTCCTCCGCTATCTTTCGTAATATGAGTATCCTTGGAGTCCGGATCGAAATGCCTTCATTATTTTCTGCCTTTCCTTCGGAGTGATCCGCTTATTTCGAATTGCATTCTCTGCCAATTCCCGAAAATCTGAAATCATTGTTTTAACGTCATATTCCACGTAAGACAATATTTCTTCCACAGAGTCTCCCTCAATCTCCTTGATCAATTCATAATCACCATCTTCTGTAATCTGAACACTGACAATATTGGTATCACCGAGAAGATTGTGTAGATCTCCGAGAGTCTCCTGGTATGCACCCACCAGAAAAACCCCTAAATAATACTCTTCTGTATCATTGATTTCATGGAGCGCAAGTGTATCCTTCACAGCATGCTGATCGATAAATTTATCAATCTTTCCATCACAATCACAGGTAATATCCGCAAGAATCACATTACGGGTCGGCGCCTCATTCAATCGATGAATCGGTAAAATTGGAAACAGATGTCCGATTGCCCAGGAATCCGGAAGAGATTGAAATACACTGAAGTTGCCATAATAAATATCCGCCAGCGCGGTTTCAATTCCTTCCAGTTCATTTGGAATATTTTTCAGCTTCTTCGTATCTTCCTAAATAGTTTAAAATCTCTGCTTTTATCAAGATAATCTC
>PNOB01000219.1 GCA_013824585.1 Desulfobacterium sp.
ATAGCGCTACGGTTGCGCCTGACGGCTTGAAAAACAGCACTGCGTGTCTAGTTTTCGCCGGAACTACAACAACAGACTTTTGAAATTGGCTCTAACTTCTGTCGTCGCATAAAAAAAACAAAATGGGCCTTTTTACCCGCATTCAAAAATATTTAACTTTTCATAAAGAAGATCCTCTTCCGTCTGATGCGGAAGCATTACGTCTCGATTTCAAGGAGCGGTATAACAATTTCAAACTGCTTCTGGGGGCCAACAACAAGGCACTTGAGATCATGGCCGATATCGAACAGACCCTCAAGGGCGATAAAACTTTCGGCATGACATATATCAAGGCGCGCTGCACGGCTGTCTCTGTTAACGTCTTTCGCATGATCCGAAAAATTGAAAAACTGGCCCCCGGTAAATATGAAGTACTTCAGGAGCGCTATGATGCCATTCAAAAGGAGATCAGCCTTGTCTTATCCGAATCCCGAATCATAAAGGACGACCGATTGGTCATTCCAATCGAAGATGTCAACAGTGATCTGGCGGATATTGTGGGAGGGAAAATGGCCAATCTTGGAGAGCTGAAAAACCGGATTGGCCTGAAAGTCCCTGACGGATTCAGCATAACGGTTGCTGCATATGACCTTTTCCTGAGACATAACGATCTTCAGGCTGAAATCGACCGGCGCATTCAGGCTGCCACACTGGAGAATATGGAGAATCTGGTGGCACTCAGTTCTGAAATCCGCCAGTTGATCATTCAGGGAGAAATGCCTCCTGACCTGATAAAAGCAATCGGAGATGCAGTCCAGCATTTATCCAAAAATAATGAAAAACCAATTTACTTAGCCCTTCGCAGCAGTGCATTGGGCGAAGATGCTTCCGGCGCTTCCTTTGCCGGGCAATACCGCAGTATTCTCAATGTAAGCACGGAAAATATTTTCAGCGCCTATAAAGAAGTTCTTTCAAGCAAATATGGGATACCGGCACTTACCTATCGCCTGAACCGCGGATTCCGGGACGAAGATATCGCTATGTGTGTGGCATGCCTTTGCATGGTGGACGCCGTGGCCGGCGGTGTGGTTTATACCCATAATCCGATTGCACCCATGGATAATTCAATTTATATTAACTCTGGCTGGGGATTGCCCAAATCAGTAGTAGATGGCAGCATTGCCAGCGATCTGTTTGTTGTGTCACGTGCACCTGAACTGGAAATGATTCGTTCCGTCGTTGAAAAAAAGGAAAAAAAATTCGTCTGCTATCCGGAAGAAGGGGTCTGCCGAATTGATCTGACCGGTGATACCGCAACCATGCCCTCCCTTACATTGTCTCAAATATTGGAATTATCAAAATTGGCCCTGAAAATAGAAGCCTATTACGGCTCGCCCCAGGATATTGAATGGGCATTATCCAATGATCAATCGGAAGAATTTCATGTGCTCCAGTGCCGTCCATTGCAGCAGAAAATTTTAGAGGGTAGGATTGATCCGAAAGTAACGCAGCCGGCAGAAATGCCTGAAACCGTTATCGCAAGCGGCGGAATCACTGCAAGTCCGGGAGCTGCATCCGGCCCGGCCTATGTCGCGGAAAAAGCCGCTGATATTTTAGGTTTTACCAACGGTTCCATTCTTTTTGTGCGCCAGGCACTGCCCCAATGGGCACCCCTTCTTGGCCGTGCTGCCGCAGTTGTGACGGAACAGGGAGGATTTGCGGGACATCTGGCCAATGTGGCGCGTGAGTTTGCTGTACCAGGTCTCTTCAGTCTGCCGGGAATTTTTGACAAAGTCAAAACAGGAATGATTGTTACCGTTGATGCGGATGGCCTATGCCTGCATCGCGGACGTGTTGAATCCCTGCTGACAGCACCGAAACAGCCACACTTTATCATGCATGGCAGCCCAGTTCACAAACTATTGCAACGCGTCAGCCGATATATTGTGCCGCTGAATCTGTTAAACCCGGATTCACCAGATTTCAAACCCGGCACGTGCACCACGCTGCACGACATCACCCGTTTTATCCATGAACAATCAGTTCAGGAGATGTTCAGTTTTGGCATCACCCATCATTTTTCGGAAAAGAGCGGCAAACAATTGTATTACAAAGTTCCCATGCAGTGGTGGATCTTGAATCTGGATGATGGATTCAAATCAGAAGTCAAAGGGAAATACGTAAAAATTGATAACATTGCCTCGATCCCCATGCTGGCACTATGGGAAGGAATGATCGCCATCCCCTGGGACGGACCGCCGCCCATTGACGGCAAAGGTCTGTTATCGGTCATGTTTCAAGCCACAGCCAACCCTGCCCTTAACACCGGCAGACGTTCCAAATATGCCGAGCGTAATTACTTCATAATATCCAGGCAATATTGCAGCCTCAGCTCACGTCTGGGATTTCACTTTTCAATTCTAGAAGCTTTTATAAGCGAAAGGCCGGCTGAAAACTATATCAGCTTCCGTTTCAAAGGAGGAGCTGCTGATGAGGAACGTCGTACCCGGCGTGTGCAGTTTGTCGGTGAAATTCTGGAGGAGTACGGATTCAATTCGGAAATTCAATCAGACCACCTGGCTGCACGATTGGAGGGGGTTAATGCGGATATTACAATTGCCCGGCTGAAAATGATCGGATACCTGATTTTGCACACCCGGCAATTGGATATGATCATGTCCAAACCGGCCATGGTCAAACAATACCGCGAAAAATTCAGACAAGATATCGATAAAATAATGAACACACAGACCGACAGCTTCCAGGTAGAAAAATGAATACAGAATGGACAAAATGGATATTGATCATTATTTTATGCGGCATATCCTCATTACTGACTTATTATTTTCATGGAATACTAAAAACCGATACGGTATTTACACATTTTTATTATATTCCGATTATCCTTTCGGCAATCTGGTGGCAGCGGAAAGGGCTGATCATTACAATCATACTCTCTATAAACCTGCTGATCGGACAGCTTTTATTTGGTCCAAATTACATTTCGCCCACGGATGATTACTTTCGCGTCATGATGTTTATTTCCGTATCTGTATTTGTGATCTACCTGAGTGAACAGATCGAGAAATCCCGCTCCGCCCTGCAATCCCAGAAAGATCATCTGGAGGTGGTGGTACAGGAACGTACAAAAGAACTGAGACAGAAAGTGGATGATCTTTTTCAAGCCAGGGAAGCTGTAATTCAATCCGAGTCACAGGTTCGAAAAATCATAGAGGAATCTCCTGTCGGCATCCGGATTATCCAGAACGACAAGTTTGTATTTGCCAACACCAAATATGTTGAAATGTTCGGTTATCGGCATGTAAACGAAATTATCGGTAAACCGATTGATATCCTTTTTGAACCCCAATATGCCGACTTTATCAAAAAGCTAAATTTAGAAAAGACTACCGGTCAAACATTACCGACGGCATATGAACTCAGAGCTGTAAAGCAGTCTGGTGAACACTTTGATGTTGCTGTCTGGTTGACTATCATCGACTACCATGGGATAACATCGATTCTCGGATTCGTGGTCGATATCAGTCTGGAGAAAAAAATGCGTGCCCAGATTATGCAGGCTCAAAAAAGAGAGTCCATCGGTATACTGGCCGGTGGTATTGCCCATAAATTTAATAATGCATTGATGGTGATCTCCGGCAGTGTTGACCTAATCAAGACTGACACCTCACCCGGACATCCCATTCACAAACATATAAACCGTATTTTGGATTCGATCAATCAAATGGTGAATTTGAATAATCTGATGCTCGCCTATGCCAGAAAATATCAGTCGTGGCCCAAAAGATCAAAGCTGAATCATCTGATACAAGATACCATGCAGCAGTTGGACAAAAACGAAATCCAATGTTCCATCCGGACCGACCTTACGGAAAACCTTCCGGATATCCTTGCCGATGCAAACCAGATGCAGATTATCATCATGGCCATTTTAGGCAATGCTGTGGAGGCGACTACAAAACAAGACACGATAACCATACGGACCTATCATAAAAAGATTGATTCCAAGACAGCCGGTATGAATCCGGGCATGGTACCGGGTGATTATGTCATTCTTGAAGTGGAAGACACCGGTTCCGGCATGTCTGCCGAAACCCTGGAACATATATTCGAGCCTTTTTACACAACCCATTTTCAAGGCCGCGGCCTGGGTATGGCTGCGGTATATGGAATTATTAAAAATCATGAAGGCTGGATCGGTGTTACGTCACAGCAGGGAAGAGGCACGGTTGTAACCATATACCTGCCTGTCATGAGTTGAAAAGGCAAGAAGTGAAACAGAAAATTATGCTGCCCGATCATGGGGCGGGATATACACTTTTGCTTCGCTGACATTTGAGGGATATTTCCCTGTAATATTCGCATAAAAGGAGGAGATAACCTTCATATCGGTTTCAATATCCCCGGTTGTCTGAATGGAAGGACCGATCCCGCCGATCTTAAGACGGTAATCCAGAAAACCAAGAGCAATGGGAACATTTGCTCCATCTGCAATATAATAAAAACCTGTTTTCCAGCAGGTGACCCTGCTTCGGGTCCCGGATGGAGGAACGGTCAATACGAGCCTGTCATTTTGCTCAAACATCCGAATGGACTGCTCGACAACATTGTTGGATCCGGATCGGTCAATGGGAATCCCGCCCAGCCATTTCATGATACTGCCAAATGGCTTTCGAAAAATCGCATCTTTCCCCATCCAGTAAATATCGGTCCGCAAATCAAATGCAACAAGAAGTGTATAGAACAGATCCCAGTTGGAGGTATGAGGGGCGGCAATGAGAACACACTTTTTAAGATGATGGATACTGCCCTTGCTTCGCCATCCCAGACAGAACATCAATATTCTGGCAATCAGTCGGAAAAAAAAACTGATAACCGGTGTTTGAAAAACGGTTTTTTGTGGTTTGATAATCATTCCTCCTCATAAAAAAATGCTGATGGTGAACAGAACGGGAAAGTTTAAAGGATTGCCCAGGCGATGTAAAGGAATCATTTCTTGCTTTACAATTCTTTTACATTGAGAATGGTGATTCCGGATTGCATGGGGTGCGATTAAAAATGTTGGGTTTCGATTCGTTTCATTGTGGGAGCGGCATCTTGCCGCGACAGTACTGTCTTGATTGATATCTTGAAAAAAGCCATATCGCGGCTGGAAGCCGCTCCCACATAATTCGATTATCCGCTCCCACAGAATTCGATTATCCAACAGTTTTGATTACACCCGATTGCATGTAAAATCTTGAAAAAACCCCATCTTCATGATAGAAAAGATTTCCTTTAACTCAAAACAGGAGTATTCATGTGGAAAAATATACGGTAAAAGATCTGATGGTCCCGCTCTTGGAATATGCAACGGTTTCTGAGGGAGCGACTTTATACGATGCGGTAATGGCACTGGAAAAGGCTCAAGAAGAATTTGATCATAATAAATATCAGCACCGTGCTGTATTGATTCTGGATAAAAAAAATCATGTCGTCGGCAAACTCAGCCAACTGGATGTGCTTCGGGCCATTGAACCCAGAAATGAGCAAACCAATGAAATTGATGATATCGCACGTTTTGGCTTCAGTGAACGCTTTATCCATACCATGCAGGAACAGTACCGGCTCAAGGAGTCATACATGAAAAACTCGCTTGATACTGCAAAAAAAATCAAAGTAATAGACTGCATGCAATCCCCTTCCGAAGGAGAGTATGTCGATGAAAATACATCACTGGATACAGCCATTCATCAACTGGTCATGGGAACACACCTGTCTCTTCTGGTAACCAGAGGAAAGGACATTGTGGGAATATTGCGGTTGTCCGATGTGTTTGCAGCGGTTTTTCATGCCATGAAACAATCTGAAAAAAAAGAAGAGAATCAAGGATAAACAATGAAAGAACTGGAAAAACTTTATGACCGGATTATCCAGCGCGTGAACATCAATTTGCGCGAACTTGAATTTGACGTAAAACCCTATGTCTGGACACTGACACCGCCTGAACAGATGTCAAAGTTTTATGCATTTTACGGCATCTCGCCGGACCACCCCCTGAGCTTGCAATTCCAGCACAGCGGGCTGGCCGGCAGTTATTTTCTCGGCCGATGCCGGGTGACCAACTCTTTGCTGTACAAAAGTGATATCCGCGGTGATGAACTAAAAAAAAAGGGTGATATATTTCAATACAGAATTTTTAAAATCCCTATTGCCAAGGATGAGGAAATTGACATCAAGGACAGTGTGCTGATCAAAACACTTGTTCACAATTATTCCCATGACCCGGAAACACCTGAAAAGTTTTTTATCAGGGATACTGTTTCCACCCATTACGCCAATATCCACGGCTCTCCCTCTGAAGGTTGTTTTATAGGGCCTTTTGCAACTGCTGATTTAACCACCATGCATGATTGCGTGATCGGTGCGTTTTCTTATATACAAGCCAAAGAGATCCACCATTTGAATATCAACCCCGGCACCATATGGGTTCGCAATCCCGGCCAGTTCAATTTCCTGTACCGTTATCCCATTGAAAGCCTGAATCAATATATCTACTTTACTGCAGGCAACCAGCCCCAGGGTGTGCTGATCGATTTTATGGAGGATCGCAAGGAGGCTTTTCAGCGTATCTTCGATGTTGTTAATATTGAACATGCTGTTGAAGTCCCCAGCAGCGCTTCTCTGGACCGTTATGCCGTGACCAAACCCGTAACGAAAATCAGCGAGAATGTACTCGTTGCCCAACGGGCCTATCTCCAGAATTCATTTCTGGGAAGGGGGGCAAACGCCCAGGAAAACTGTTTTATCATCAATTCCAATCTGGAGGGATACAATGTAACTGCCCATGGCGCAAAAATCATTGAAGCAGATATGGGCCAGAATGTGTTTGTCGGATTTAACAGTTTCCTGAGAGGACGACCGAACTGCCGCCTGACAATCGGGAAGGACAGCATTATCATGCCCCATACCATTATTGATATCCGAAAACCATTATCCATTCCATCCGGCCAACTGGTCTGGGGGTTGATCGGGGATGAAAAAGATCTGGAAAGCAACAGCCTTCCCATCCATACTTTTTCAAAAATTGAAAATAAATTTTCAAAAGGCAATCTGTTTTTTGAAGGCAATGGCGCAAGTTTTATCTCCACATTTCAGAATCGGATTCAACATATTCTGGAGGCCAACGGCGCTTTTTTTGATGGGACAAAAAATAAAGGGCATGCACAGCAAAACCAGAATATTTCCTTCAACACCATTCAGCCATATCCCAAGGGGGAACTCAAAGGATTATATCCAAACATTATTATTCAGCCATAAC
>PNOB01000220.1 GCA_013824585.1 Desulfobacterium sp.
TCCGGCGAAAGCTGGAATCCAGTATTTTCAGTTCTTTTCTGGACATCGGCTTTCGCCGGTGTGACGCTTTTTAATCGTTTTGAAATTGGCTCCGTTTTATTTATTTTTTACTGGAAAAAATTCTCGAATGGCATCAATTATCATATTCAGATCCGGTAATGGTTTCAGGAAAACATGTTCTGGTTTCATTCCAGCATTCAAGAGCTCTTGTGAAATTTGATATCCGACAGATCCAGTGTGGATGATGAATTTCATTTTGGGATTCATTTGATGTGCATTTTTGATTAAAACATCCCCATTCATTCCAGGCAGCCGGAGATCAATAACTCCGACATCAAAATGATGATCTGCAATCAGCTTCAGTGCCGCTTCAGCACTATCTGCGGATGTTACAGCAAAGTTGAAATCATCCAGGAATTCTTGTAAACTTCTTCGTATGGAAGGTTCATCGTCAACCACCAAAACCTTTATCAATGAAGAAGAGGACATTAAAACTCCTACGAACTTTTTGATCCTACATTTTTTTGAAAAAATAGAAATCAATCAATTTTTTCAGTGTATCATCATAAGGGGAAATCTGAGTTTTTCAACACCAACCAGATCCGGGGTAGGCGGGCATTGACTGAATATATCAAAACACATAACATCAGTAGAGAAATAAATACCCAAAAATTTACTTATATTTATATAGGAAAAGTCAACGTTCGTCAAGTCGGATGCTTTTGTAACAAGCCAGTTCCCTCATTATTGGATGACATGTTCCAGGTGAATTTTTTGTTTTAAGATTTTCTGGGCAGTAAGTTTAAATTGATCCGTGATGTCAGATACATAAAATTTTGATTCGCCTTTTTTGGAAAGGGAAAGATCAATTTCAGGAGAATTTTGAATATAGGTTTTAATTTGGGATGCAATGGAGATAGAGGAATCAATGATCTTTACCTGTTTCCCGATTTTATGCTGAATAATATCCTTCAACAGGGGATAATGAGTACACCCAAGAATAAGAGTATCGATTTGTTTGCCTTTTAACGGGTATAGGTATTTTTTAACAATCATTCTTGTTTCTGGTTTTGACAACCAGCCTTCTTCTACAAGGGGGACAAGCAGGGGGCAGGCATTTGAATAAACGTGAGCTTCTGGATTTTTCTCCATGATTTTTTGTTCATAAATGTTGCTGTTGATTGTTGCCCGCGTTCCAATCACACCGATTTTATAGTTTCTGGTTGCAGACAGGGCATTTTCAATGGCCGGTGTAATGACTTCAAATATGGGGAGTTTATATTTTTCAGACAGTTTTTGAGTGGCCACACTGGATGCAGTGTTGCAAGCAATAATGATCACCTTTGCTCCCATTTTGATTAAAAATTCCGTATTTTCAAAAGAATATCCGATTACAGTCTCACGGCTTTTTGAACCATACGGTGTTCTTGCCGTATCTCCAAAATAGACAATATCATATTCCGGAAGCTGTTTCATCATTGTCCTTACAACCGTTAGTCCGCCTAGGCCTGAATCAAAAATTCCTATCATCGTATAACCGTTTCTTTCTGATTTTTTTTATTTAAAAGAAGAAATTTCAGTGTTTACCGTTTCCAAAATATGGTAAAGTGGATACCGATCTTCATGATCCATCGGCTTTTGCCGGTATCTGATTTCAGAATGTCTCTTATCGTCAGTTTGGATATTTTGCAAAGCCTTTTAATGAAAAAAAGAGGATTATATGATGAATCAGGAAATTTTTAGATTGAACCTGGAAGTGGAAGAGGTCTCCCTTTATCTTCTCTGCTGCGGTCTTGCTGATACCGGCAAACCCATTTCTTTTTCAGATCTTTTGTCTGTATGGAATGGAGACCGGAAAAGCATGGAGAAAAGCATCGGAACATTAGAATCTTTGAATATTCTCTCCGTGCATGGAGCTGAGAAAAAAGAAAATACAATATATTCTTTAAATTCTCTTGAAAAATGGAAAATTTAATATCAATTTTTCTTGGAAAGTTCTTTCTCAATAATGGTTTTGATGATTTCATCCGGAAAATTCGTATGGATTCCGGGACATGAACCAGCCATGATTTCCCAATTTGCAATGTCCGCCACTACCGGCTTGATAAAGGGCCATTCACGACACATTCTGGGTTTTACCGGATGGATGGTGCAGATCTTATCCCAGAAGAAACAATATCCCTGCTGGTTTTGCTTGATAACGGGTTTTTTGCCTGATATCTCGCAGTACTCTTTAATAAAAGTATCCGGATTGGTGTGGATGTACTCTGCAATCGCCATGACATCGTTTTGCGTTAGAAAGGTTCCACCGTATCCTTTGCAGCAGTCGCCACATTTTTTACACTGGAAGATTGTTGAGGCTTGAATGGTGTCATATTTCATATCGCGACTCCATTGCTCTTTTTAAGGTAACCTGATCCACATATTTTAAATCTCCTCCAACAGGTACGCCTGATGCGATTCGTGAAATTTTGATGGGAAATTTTTCAAGCAGATTGATTAAGTAGGAAGCAGTCGATTCCCCTTCGACATTGGTACTGGTTGCGATAACAATCTCCTTGATTTCCTCTTTTTTCACTTTTGAAATCAATTCTTTAATCCGTATGTCATCCGGTCCGATTCCATCCATCGGGGAAAGCACACCCTGAAGAATATGGTAGAGACCAAAATATGCTCCGGACTTTTCCAGTGCGGCCATATCGGTTGGCTGTTCAACAACGCATAGCAGTTCCTGTATCCTGGATGGATCACTACAGATACGGCACACATCTTTATCACTCATAGAAAAGCAGTGTCTGCAGAGCCTGCTTTTTTCCTTTAACTCCAGGATACTTTGTGCCAGTTGATTTGCCTCAGAGGAGGATGCTCTCAGAAGATGCATGGTAAGACGTTCCGCTGTTTTTTCACCAATTCCCGGAAGTTTGGAAAAGTTTCGAATCAAATTGATGATTGATTTAGGGTAGTGGTTCATTATACACCGTCAACTTCAAAAAGCCTGGGCCATTGCATCACATCAAACCGGGAATGTTTAACCCGCCAGTCAGCTTTCCCATTTCAGATGACACCATCTCCTGGGATTTGGTAAGTGCATCATTTACCGCTGCAAGAATAAGATCTTGAAGCATATCGACATCTTCTGGATCCACAACTTCTTTTTCAATGGAGATCGATACAATCTGCTGTTTTCCATTGGCAACAACCTTTACCATGCCCCCGCCGGAAGCGGCTTCTACGGTTTTTTCACCCAGTTCTTCCTGCATTTTCATCATTTTTGCTTGCAGTTGCTGGGCTTGCTTCATCATATTTCCCATGCCTTTCATAAATAATCCCTCCTATAATACTTTGACATCAATAATATTTCCGTTAAAGATTTCGATCGCATTCGAGATCAGGGGATGCCGAATGGCCTTGTCCTGTTTTTGATTTTCCTGGCTGCTTTTTTCTTTTTGATCATTGCCTGTGTCTACTTTCATATCCAGTACCAGAACCATTTCTTTCTGGAAAAAGTCACAACAGATCTCAGTCAGGACAGCTTTTTTCGCGTTGATCCGGTTTAGATTAAACTGGTTTTCTCTGATGGAAAGAAAAATTTTGTCATCGGTAAGTTGTGTTATGACACTTCTTGACAGCGGCGAGGCCATTGATGGAATTTTTTTGCAAATGGCTTTGCGCAGCTCTTCCCAAATTAGGTTCGGATCTTTGGAAAGAGGCGTATGTGTTGGTGGTGTCCCTTCAGTTTCTATTTCTATCTGGGACGTGAGTATCTCTTCTTGTTTCTCAGGGCTTGTGAGTTTCGGGGCAGTGGATATCTCTGCCTTTTGTGGCTCCTGAAAACAATTGTTCCGCGGAACAGGATTGTTGCTCCCCCATTCATTTCGCAGTTGGTCCAATTTTTGGATCAGGTTTTCGATAGAGAGAGCCGGTGGGATCTGAATCATCTTAATGACAGCAATTTCAAAAGCCACCTTGGGTTGTGAAGAGAATCGGATTACAGACTCCTCTCTGAGAAAAACATCCAGTATTTGACTTAAATGAATTTCCGTGGTTTGTTCAACCTGCTGTTTCATGGTTACAATTTCATGGGCAGGTGTATTGACCAGATCGGTTTCCCGTTTTCCCATCCGAACCACCAAAAGGTTCCGAAAATGTTCAATCAGATCGGAATATACTTTTTTCAGGTCTTTCCCTTGAATATAAATCGAATCCAGAAGCGATAGAAAATCCGGAATGTTTTGATCCAAAATCGCTTTTGACATATCAAAAATATTTTTTCGGTTGGTAATCCCAAGCAGTTCGGGTACGGTTTCCGGATCAACTTTGTTTTTGGTGCATCCCAGAATCTGATCAAGCAGACTTAAGGCATCCCGCATGCAACCGCCGGCCTCTCTTGCGATCAGGCTCAAACTTTCTTCCTGGATGGCTATCCCTTCTTTTTCACACAGGGTTGCCATATGTTTGATGATTGTTTCAAGGCGGATTCGTTTCAGGTCATGCCGCTGACATCGGGACAGGATGGTTACTGGTATTTTGTGGGGTTCCGTGGTTGCAAAGAGAAACATCACATGTGCAGGGGGTTCTTCAAGTGTTTTCAACAGCGCATTGAAGGCGGCAATGCTCAGCATATGGACTTCATCAATGATATAGATTTTATGAGGGCTATGCTGGGGCATATATTTGATGTTTTCGCGCAGATCCCTTATCTGGTCAACGCTGTTATTGGATGCCCCGTCTATCTCAAACACATCCGCTGCGTTTCCGGATGTGATTTCTCTACAGGATTTGCATTGATTGCAGGGTGCCGAGGATGTGCGTTCCCCGCAGTTCATGGCTTTTGCCAGAATACGGGCAACAGTTGTTTTTCCAGTCCCCCGGGGTCCGGAAAACAGAATGGCATGGGCTACTCTGTTGGCAGATATTGCATTGATCAGCGTTTGGGTAACATGTTCCTGGCCGATCACCTGCTCAAATGTCAGCGGCCGATATTTCCGAGCTAAAACAAGATATGACATGAATAAAACCTTCTTTCTGTCTTTTTGTCAGCCGGAAACACCTTCTTCAGTAGAGTGGGGAAACAAAGACGCGTTTGTATTAAATGTACCCGGATTGCCTGGTATTGAAAAAAATGGCGGAGAGAGAGGGATTCGAACCCTCGGTACCAGTTACGGCACACACGATTTCCAGTCGTGCACCTTCAGCCAACTCGGCCATCTCTCCGAAAAAGCTGTTTGCATGAATTCACAAACGGCATTCCTTATCCCTCTTTCTGATCCAAAAATCAAGTTCTTTTTGGTCGAGAACCGGGTTTCCAGCACTGGAAAAAACCTTACATGATTTCATGATTTTTGAAAAGACTCGTTTTTATTGTTTTCCGTTTTTATTGATCGGCATTGAAATTATCAATGGGGAACCGCCTTGGAAAAAACATTAAGGACAACTACGCCTGCGATTATGAGTAACAAACCAATAATTGCAGGTATGTCCAGAGACTGCCCGAGGAAAAGCCATGCAACCAGAGCAATTAGCGCAATGCCAGCGCCGGACCAAATAGCGTAAACCACCCCGACAGGAATCGTTCGGAGAGCAAGCGAGAGAAAATAAAAAGCGATTGAGTACCCGGCCAAAACAATGAGCGATGGCCACAAGCGAGAGAACCCTTCAGATGCCTTGAGAGCCGAGGTTGCGATAACTTCGCTGATGATGGCTATCGAAAGAAAAATCCATTGCTGCATTTACGCAACCTCCTTATAGCGTTTCCTCGCCTTGCTGTTGTTCCGGTGGGGATAGAGAGCGGAGAGGGTGGGATTCGAACCCACGATCCCGTTGTTACAGGATACCGCTTTTCGAGAGCGGGGCCTTCAGCCGCTCGGCCACCTCTCCATACATGTGGATCGTCATTGCCTGACCGGAACTTGAATATCGTTTTTGTTTTGAGCTGTCAATGATCGAATTGTTTGCATTTCATTGATTTTCTGAAAATGAAATGCATTGGTTTTCTGCAAAAGCACATTTTCTGTTTTTATGATAACATCATGAAAAGACAGTATCGTTCAAAGAGGAATCTCATTCTCACAACAGGGATTTTAAAATAATCTTGAACAATACTTTTCTTTTTAGTATCAGTTCAAGACTTAATGGCCTGGTCAAAAAAAAAGATTCCATTTTTTTGACAGGGAAACCAATATTTTTAAGGGAAAATAACATGGCAACAGTCTTACCATTCAATGGCATTCTCTATAATCAGGATAAAATCGGCGATTTGTCAACGGTTGTAACACCTCCCTATGACGTAATTTCTCCTGAAGAGCAGATACAGTTTTATGAAAGACACCCAAACAATGTGATCCGGTTGGATCTTGGGAAAAAGAAGATAGACGATCATGAGAAGGACAACGTGAATACCAGGGCAGCCGGTTATTTTTATGATTGGATTTCTCAAGGGATACTTGTTCAGGATTCCGAGCCTTCCTTGTATTTGACAACTGTGGATTTTCAATTACGAGGTCGGAGGATGACCCGGTATGGGATGATTGCCCTCGTTGGATTGGAGCCGTTTGAGAAGAGAATTGTGCTTCCCCATGAAAAAACCTTCAGCAAGGTGAAGTCGGAACGGTTGGATCTGATAAAGGCCTGCCATGCCAATTTCAGCCAGATTTTTTCGTTGTACTCGGATCAGGAGGGCATTCTGGATCTGTTGAAAGAGGCGGCCCTTCAGTCAAAACCGCTTTTTGATATTCTGGATGACAGAAAAGATCGTCATCGGATGTGGCGGATCACGAACCCGGCTGTTCATGCAAAGGTGACAAGACGCATGGAGGATAAACGGCTTTTTATTGCCGATGGACATCACCGGTATGAGACTGCCTTGAATTATCGGACATGGCGTTCTGAAAATGATCCGGAGTTTACAGATCATCATCCGGCCAATTATGTGATGATGTATCTATGCAGCATGGAAGATCCCGGTCTTATTGTGTTGCCGGCCCACCGGATGCTGATTGATGTGGAGGCTGAGAAAATAAAAACTCTGCCGGACAGATTGGCACAGTACTTTGAGATCACAAGAATTCCGTTTGCCAATGATCATAAGGTAGAGGCGATGAATTCCCTTGTGGCCATGCTGGAAAAGCAGGAATCCGGAAACGCAATCGGCACATATATTAATGGATCAGATGTCCTTTTTCATATGGTGCTGAAGAAAGGCGTCATGGAAGCGACATTTGGTAATCAGCTCCCTGAGTCGTTGAGGCAGTTGGATGTAACGGTTCTCACCAGGCTGGTCTTTATGGAGAT
>PNOB01000221.1 GCA_013824585.1 Desulfobacterium sp.
ACGAAGTGAAGCGTAGCGCTATCCAGTATTTTCAGTTCTTTTCTGGACATCGGCTTTCGCCGGTGTGACGCTTTTTAATCGTTTTGAAATTGGCTCATTTTACTGTAGAATCCCAATGATTGTATTTCGAAAATTTTTCTTACGCGGTTTCATTTGATTTGAAGCTTGTTGAGCAAGCCTGGAAAATAGCTCTTCCGGCTGGGTATCCGGAATAATACGTAACTGTAAATGAACTCCGGTTTCATCCTGGCCCTCCAATTGATTACAGGACGTTTGATGATTGGATGATGACCATTCTTCTGTCTGAAGAAAGGAAAGCAATTCAATAAGCTTTTGAAATTGTTTTTTGGATGTTGATTCTGAAAAATGAACTGGAAAGTTTTCTCCCACAACTTCTGCCTCTGGGGAAAAATCAAGAAGATGCTCCCAGACACCCGGGGAACTGGTGATCAAAACATTGGAAGGGAGTTCATGATCATGTTTCATCAATGTGTACCATGACGACAACCGTTCTTTGGTCATATAAAGGCCAAGATCCGGTATGCTGGCTGATAATGGTTCACAAGTTTCCTCGATTACCTGGAAATCATCGGCCCGGAGACCTTTGAAAAGTGATTTTTCCATGTTCGCAATGGATTGAACATTCTGAATCATCTCCAGATGATGTCGATCATATTCCTGAGCGATTTGCAGAAAAAGCCTTGCTGCAAAAACCGTGTCCGGGGTGTATTTTGTTTTGGATATGTTTTGAATCTCAGACTTGATCTGAACCGACCATGAATCGTCGTAAAGGTAGGGGTTCTTCGTTCGATGTTTCAAGTAAGATTTGATATTCTGACGATATGTATTGCCACATTCAATATATTCTTTATATGCACCCATCAGTTTGTCTTCATCTTTTTGAATCGGTATCCGGATATCGACCCTTCCGGTTGTCGAAAGCGCTTCCATATGGGATGGTATGGATCTGGCAGATGGTAGATAAACCGTAAGCGGTTCGAAGATCGTCGATAATGTTTCCGCAGTCTGTTTTAAAATATAGGTAAACGGGAAATAAATTGCTTTCATGTGTTGAATCCCTCACATTTTGTTTGTTATCCGTAAGTAACTATAAAATTGTGAATTGTTATCTATCAGGGGGGTGTCATTTTTTCATGTTATGGGTCAGGGCGATGATGATCTCCTGAAAAACCTTGGTTTCATCATTGGATGCATTAATGATTTGAAATCGATTCGGTTCCTGCTTAGCAAGTGAGAGGTATCCGGATCTGACTTTTTCATGAAAGACAAGAGTTTCTTTTTCAAACCGGCATTCCTGAATGGCCCGTGATCCATTATCAAGGCAGTTCCATGCCCTGCCAAGCCCAACTTCAACAGGTAGATCAAAGAGCAATGTCAGATCAGGTTTGATTGAATCCAATACAATCCGGTGAAGCTGGTTGATTACTTCCATATCCAGGCCCCGGGCAAATCCCTGATAAACAGTTGTTGCATCAAAGAATCGATCGCAGATAACCGTTTTTCCTGCTGATAATTGAGGTTTTATGATTGATTTCATATGCTGAGCCCGGTCTGCGGCATACAGCAGCAGTTCTGCCAGCGGATCAAGATCCTTATGGATGGGGTTCAGAAGAATCGCACGTATCTGCTTGCCGATTTCGGTTCCACCAGGTTCCCTTGTAATGACACATGCATGTCCTTTTTCTTTTAAAAATTTTACAATATTCGATACCTGTGTTGTTTTTCCGGAACCTTCTATTCCTTCCAGTGTAATAAACATGCTTTTCCTATTCATTTGAAACACTGAATTTCTCTAATATTTTCAGCTCGTCTATCAAAGCGTAATCCGTCATATCACACTTGATCGGTGTAATGGAAATGTAATTTTTGTTCAAATTCGAGGTATCCGCACCTGAGTCAACGATGTCATTTTTTATTTCAGCGCCATGCCAATAATAGGATTGGTTTCGAGGATCGGTTTTCTTTTCAATGTATTCATTATAAAATAAAAGATCCTGATGGGAAATCCGGATGCCTGGATAACGATCTGTTGGCAGATCCGGGAAGTTTACATTCAGAAATGTCCCGGTCGGGAGGCCGGTTCCGGCAATCTGTTCGCCAAGCCTGAGCATAAACAAGGCTGCATCATCAAGGTGGATCGGATCATGCCCTTTTATGGAAACTGCGATAGAAGGAATTCCATATAGACAAGCCTCTCTGGCAGCAGCCACTGTTCCTGAATAGTTGATGTTTACACCTGTGTTGGCGCCAGGATTGATTCCGGAAATAACCAGGTCTGGTTTCTGTGGAAGGAGTTCCAGGATACCCAGTTTGATGCAATCCACCGGAGTTCCGCTGACTGCATACCCCCAATCCTGTTCATTTAACAAGATCTTTTTTGCCCGGATAGGCGTATTCAGAGAAATACCGTGTCCTACGGCGCTTCTTTCACGATCCGGAGCAATCACGGACACTTTATGCTTCTGGGAAAAAAATTTATGGACAGCCAGAAGCCCTCTGGCGAGGATTCCGTCGTCATTTGTTAAAAGGATGTTCATTGTTTCAATCTCCATTTTAGTACTGGTTGTATACCAGACATCCAATTTTTTATACACTGCAAAATAATATTGTTTTTTTAAAAAAATATGATATGCTTCCTGCAAAATTATAAAAGGATCCGTTTGATATGCGGATCGGTTTCGTTCTAAAGGGTAGATCCATTTGTCAAAGTGGCACCTGAAGTCTGGAACAAAGAGAAAATTTAAAAGGAGGGTGTGTTACAATGGCTAATGGAATCGTAAAATGGTTTAACAGCAGCAAAGGCTATGGCTTTATTGAGCCGGAAGATGGTCCGGATGTATTTGTTCATCATTCAGGAATCAATTCAAATGGCTTCAGAACACTGAATGAAGGTGACCGTGTTACCTTTGACATTGAGCAGGGTAAAAAAGGCCCGGCTGCTGTCAATGTTAGCGTAGTTTAATTTTTTTTATTTTTCTGATGTCTATAAGGGTATTTCTCAATAAGTTGAGAAATACCCTTTTTTTTATAAATTATCATTCATCCTGGTTTGCAAGTCCGTGCAACATTGGGAATATCTTGTGAATCAGTTTATGGCATGGGTAATGATGGATCTCTGCCGGAAGAATCCATTGGTGTTCTGTTGGACCGTTCAGGCAGATCTCTCCAGATTTGTAAAAGCACAGGTATACATTTGCAGCAACCTTGAAATGCGTATAGGCATGGCTGACGGTTCCAATTTTTTCCTCCACCCTGATCCGGATGCCGGTCATCCGGCATATCATGTTTTCAAGTTGTTTTCCGGGCGCTGTCCGATGGTGCTGCTCATAACCTGGAAGTTCCCACAGGCCCCCTAACAGACCTTTTGCAGGACGCCGGAGAAGAAGACATTTTTTCCCCTGGAACACGATTGCATAGTTCATTTTTTTAAGAGGGACGGATTTCCGGTCAACTCGTACAGGGTACTGGTCGATCCGGTTTGTTTGAAAAACCTTGCAGAATTCCTGAACCGGGCAATCGCTGCAAATCGGATTTCCGGGTCTGCATATCCTTTGCCCCAACTCCATGACGGCCTGATTGAAGTCCCCGGGCTGGTCCTGATCCAGAAGCTTTGCAGCATAGCTTTCAAAAAGGTTTTTCCTACCTGTATCATTGGTCGGAGTGGAATCCATAAACAGCCTTGCCAGAACCCGTTTCACGTTTCCATCAACGACTGCTGCCGGTATGCGGAAACTGATGCTGGCAATGGCCGCAGAAATGTATTCACCGATTCCAGGCAGCTTGAGCAATCCTTCCCGGGTATCGGGTAGTCTTCCTTGAAATTTTTCACAGATGATCTGAGCAGCCTTGTGCATGTTGCGTGCTCTTGCATAGTATCCTAGGCCTTCCCATATTTTTAAGACTGATTGTAAATCCGATTCAGCAAGGAATTTTATCTCCGGATATTTATCCATGAACCGATTGTAATATGGGATAACGGTTTCGATTCTGGTTTGCTGGAGCATCACTTCAGATATCCACACCCGATACGGATCATCTGTTTTTCGCCAGGGCAGGTCCAATCTGTTTTTTTGATACCAACGGGCAAGGGATTTTTGAATTTTCTGAATTGTATTTTTTTTTATGTCAACAGCGCTTTTTTTCAAGTTCCACACTCGATGCTTTTTTTATATGCATATCATGAACACAGGAAAGAACCAATTGTTCATCCATATGATTTAAATATAAATTCCGTATTGATTTTTTATTTGGATTCAGAGATATTTGTTTATGGCAAAGAACGTTGTTTTTTGGATATTAACATTTTTATCAAGGGAGGTAAAAACGTGAAAAGCTTTTTATCGAAACCAAAGTCACTTGTCCGGTTTATTGCTGTATCGTTGTTCATCGCTGCCACGATCGGTTGCGGATTTGTTGCCAGTGTTCCCTGGATCACAAATGCAGGTAACAATCAGGTTGTGAATATCGGTGACTCCATCTTTGCACTTTCCGGGGAGATCAACAATTTTTTACACGCCTATGCCGGTCAGACGTTTCGTCGGTACGCTGTTTCCGGTGCAGAACTGAGCGGTGGTGTTTTAGCTCCTTCCTTGTACAGCCAATACGATATTGCAAAAAATGACAATCCGAATATCGAGATTATTATCATGGATGGCGGCGGGAATGACATCCTGCTTCCTGCAATCGCATTTGATCCTTATGATTGTAAAACCCAGTGGTATGAGTGGGGAAAGCTCTCCAGCACCTGTAAAAATTTCATTGACGATATCTATGTTGACTGCGTGAACCTGCTGAATGATATGCATGCCGATGGCGTAGACCATGTTATTTATCAGGGGTATTACTACACAAAAAATACAATACTATTGCAGCTTGACGATCTGGAAGAAGCCATTGATTATGGTGATGTCAGACTGTCACAGGCATGTCAGAATTCATCTGTAGACTGCCGGTTCGTCGATCCACGATCCACTATCAAAGACAGTGATATCAAATCCGATGCCATTCATCCCACAACATCCGGTTCACAGAAACTGGCCAACCTGATCTGGCCGGTACTGAGCCCGCTGTTGTAAACAAAAGGAAAACAGTTTGTGGCAGATTGTTGTACGGATGTGAATATATGACCCTTTAAAAAAAGGGGGCATAAAGGATAACAAGCGTTTTCCATGCCCCCCCTTTCTTTTTTCCATTCTTTCAGAAAATGAATTGTTTTTTTATCGTGGAGAATCGAGATGAAAGAGCCTTTTTTCCGGAAAAGAAAAGCTAAGTGGGGCATGATTGTCGTTGTTTTTTTGCTCTCTGTAACCGGGTTCTGTTATTATCTGACTCTGGATTCTTTTCCGGAACCGGGAAAAACCGGATTGCCCGGCAAACCGGATTCAGCGGCAGACAATCCGACCAGTTATGACAAGCAGCTACAGAAGCCGGGTAAGCCTACCCATGGAACAAGCCAGGAGCAACCCGGATCATCCGTAGAAGACCGGCTGGTAAATGAATTAAAAGAATTCTACGGCAAGACAATTTCGGAAAAAAGCACACAGGTAGCACTATTAAAAGTAAAAAAATTCGTCATGAGGCTTTATCCTGAGGATGGAGAAATCCGATTTTACAATATCCTCAAACGGGCTTTCCCGGATCTGGCAGATGAGATCATGAAGGTGCTGGAAAAGCTGGAGCAGTATCAACGCTGGATGGAAGAAAATGCAGATGCATTGTCCAGGATGAACAGCGTCGAAAAGCAGGGCCTGTTATGGGAAAAACGAAAGGAATTCTTCGGGGATGATGCAAGCGAAATCTGGTCTGAGGAAGTCCTGGCCTATGAGAAAAGAAAACAGAATGTGCGGGATGCCCTGGATTTTCTGGACAAGGCTGATGACGTTCCCATTCATGAAAAACTGGATCTTTATCAAACATCAATCCAGGAAGCCTACCAGAATTCACCGGAAGCCTATATATTGCAGAATAAGGATATGCTGGCCAAGGTATTTTTCGGTATTGATTCTGTTCAGAATGAACTCAAAAGTCTGAGCCCGGAGCAGCGCAGAGTTGAAATCAACCGGATTCGAAGAGAAATGGGTTTTTCCCAGGAACAGATTGAAAAAATGGAACAGCGTGACGAATATCAGGAATGCCGATGGGCAGAGGGTCTGACATACATGGAAGAGCGCGAACAGGCTACACAAGAGCTTGAAGGAGAAGCACTTAAAACCCGCTTAAAAGAACTTCGCGAAAAACATTTCAAGCACGAAGCCAAAACCATCGAGCTGGAAGAAAAGGATAATTTTTTCCGGTTCAACCGGCCACGGGTGTATGGAAGAAACTAGGTAATGGCATCTTGTTCTTTTTCACCGTTGACCTGATTATTGATTCCAACAATCATTATTCCCTGCTTCACATTATAGTTCCACTCGCAGCAAACCTGCGATGGCATTGAAATGATGATCTTTCGTGAACAACCTCAATCCGTGTTGAAAGGCAACGGATGCAATCCATATGTCATTGGTGGGAATCGGGGTTCCGGCTTTTCTCAATGCATTCAGTATTTCAGCATAAAAATCAGCCGTGTTTTCATCGATCTGATAAGATGTCACACGCGGGGCATCCAGAAATGCCTCAAGTTCTTCTCTGTTTTTCCCTTCCTGTCCGCCTGCTTTGAAACCGGAAAGAAGTTCACCAATACTGATGGAACAGATTCCAATTTCATCCGCCTGCTGGAGAACGGCAATGATTGCCTTATCTCCGCGCATTGCGCTGGAATAGATGTTGGTGTCAATCAGCAGATGCTTCAAAGCCAGAGTTCCTTATCAATCTTCCGCTCCATATGGATGGTTTTTTCAATTTGTTTCCATTCCTGTTCAGACCATTTGCCGAAAAGGTGGTCCATATCATGATGTATAACACTGAATTTTTTTTCTTTTTCCTCTCCTAATGATTTCCGGATGGAGTCGATTACAAATTGGTTGATGCTTTTGGCTTCTTTCTTGGCGGCCTGTTTCAGTTTTTCGGATAAATGTTCATTCAGACCCCTGATGGTTATAGTTTTCATAGTAAATCCTCCATAAATGATGGCACCATATAGATTCATTATGACATCATAATATGCAGTCTCAGGGTAAAATGTCAACCGGTTTTCAGGGGCATTCCCTTTCTCCATATGAAAAATATATGGCCTCATGATCCCAAACTGCGAGTTGGCAACAAATTCGTTGGCAT
>PNOB01000222.1 GCA_013824585.1 Desulfobacterium sp.
GAACGAACCATTGTCATGACGCCAAAGGAAGAATCTTTTTTAAAGGTTATTGAGCGGATTGAGTTAACACTCTCGGATCAACCCGGGGTGATGGATCGCGTCAGGATCATTGAAACCCAGGATACCTATACGGAATACAGGTTTCAGAAAACGATAGTCAACATACCCCTTGATGATGTCCTGTTCCGGAAGATCTGATGAAACCCCTTGGAAACCCAGAATTCTTACGATATTATCAGGCCATTGGGAAATATGGTCTGCTGTTATCTGTCTTCCTGATATCCACATCGTGTTCATCGCTTCCCGAAATTCAACCGTTCCGGCCACCCTTGCCAAAAGGTTCCGAAACCCGATGTGAACAGCCGTTTGTAAAAAACAAGTGGCAGTTTGTTCATTCCATCAGGGCAGTGTTACCCAATGGACAGCGGCAATCCATGATCGGAACGATCATCGTTACACCGGAACGGAATATGGTTCATTGTATTCTGATGTCTATTGAAGGTCTGGTGCTCCTCGATATTGTGTATGATCAAAAGGTGATCGTAAACCGGGCCGTGCCTCCTTTTGATGAGCCGGAAATGAATCAAGGTCTGATATGGGATGTCCGGTTGATGTTTTTAAAACCGGAAGGAGTGCGTACAGCATCCGGTGTCGTGGGAGAGTGGTCTACCATCTGCCGATACACGAACGAGGATGGAAGTACTGTTGATGTGATCGTGCAACCGAATGGGAACTGGCAGATCGATCAGTACAGTTCGTTTGATTTTCTTCAACGTTCGGTTCAGGGGTTTTTTGTTGAAGATCATCATACAGGGGTTTTGGGAGAGGTCATCCCGGAGAGGCTTGAATTGATCGCACCTGGTTTTATGGGATACAAGCTGTCGATGAATCTGATTGAGGCCATACCGTTATTTTCACAGGGATTGTCAGAGTGAACCTGAAACAATTGATTCGAAAATCCGTACAGGAAAATCCCGGGAAGACAGCCATTGTCGAGGGAGATAACACGGTCACCTACGATCAGTTGTTCATCATCATAACAGAGATTGCTGCGGATCTGAAATCGATCGGCATTGTAAGGGGAAGCCTGGTGGGGCTTCGGTTCCCGAACAGTATCGCCTATGTGGCCATCACATTTGCGATCTGGGAGATCGAAGCCATTGTCGTGCCTATCGGTTTGGAATTGAAAAAAACCGAGGTTGGGTACCTCTGCCATACCATGCAGTTGAATGCCGTGATTCAGGATCATGGCGCTGATCATGATGTCCGGAAAAAGGGAGAAGGGTTTCCCGTATCCTATTTTGTGGATCACCGATCCTCTGTGATCGAAAATCGATATATTGAAAAGGATATCGCCTTTATCCGGTTTACATCCGGTACAACTGGTGTTTCAAAGGGGGTAGTTCTTAGTCACAGAGCCATCTGTGAGAGACTCGAAGCGGTAAATCAAACCCTTAAAATCAATGCAGATGATACAATCCTGTGGCTTTTGTCCATGGCGCATCACTTTGTTTCAACGATTCTCCTCTATATTGCAAAAAGTGCCACGATCGTTGTCGTGAATAAAATGTTTGCGAGGTCCATTCTGGATGCGGCAAACCAGGCGAAGGCAACCGTATTGTACGCGTCTCCGTTCCATTATTCCCTGCTGGCAGCCGATACTTCCGATCAAAAGCTTTCAACCATAAGGATTGCTCTGTCAACGACCATAGAGCTTCCGGATTCTGTATTTCATCTTTTTTATGAACGGTTCCGGTTGCCGATCGTTCAGGCTTACGGAATTATTGAAATCGGAATTGTCTGTATGAATACGGAAGAGCCTTCCCGGAAAATCGGGTCTGTGGGAAAACTGCTGCCGGCGTATGAAATGAAAGTGAAAAATACAGATTGCTATCCGGGTGAAAGCCATTTATGTGGAGAACTCTGGTTCCGGGGGCCGGGTTTTTTTGATGCCTATTTCAGCCCCTGGGCTGATGCGGATAAGATCATGGAGAACGGCTGGTTTGATACCGGTGATATCGGATGGGTGGATACGGACGGATATGTATATCTGTTTGCCAGGAAAAAAGATGTCATCAACATCGCCGGGATGAAGGTATTCCCCCAGGAGATCGAGGCGGTTTTGAACATGCATCCGGATGTTGAAGAATCCTTTGTATATGGATTGAAAGACAAACGGTTTGGAGAACTGGTCGCGGCCGATATTATTCCAAAAGGGTCTCCGGAATCGATTTCAAAAAACGGAATTCTGCAATACTGCAGACAGCGGCTGGCTTCCTATAAAATTCCGGAGGAAATCAAGATAGTGGATGTCATTCAAAAAACACCGGTGACATCCAAGATCATTCGAAGAAACAGATGGCGTAAAGAAGAATGATACAATAATGGTACAGATCGAACAAATAAAAGAACAGCTGATTTTTTTTCTGCATAACGAAATTTTTGATCCGTCCATTCAGATCAATGCGGATACGGATCTTCTTGAATCTGGTTTTGATTCATTCTCTCTGGTGAAACTTCTTGTGTTTATCGAAAAACAATACAGCCTTCAGGTTCCTGAAGACAAACTGAATGAAGACACCCTGAGGAACGTCAACCAATTATCAGAGTTGATTTATGCTTTTCAAGAAAACTGAACGCATCAACCTGAATGGTATGGATTGCCTGTTGATGGCATTTGATTACCATATGAAAAAAAACGGATTTGCCGGAAACCTGGCGCAAATGGTTTTGGGGCTTCCGGTACAGATCAGCGAATCAGAGTTTATGGATCGGATTTCCAATCTGATGGATCAATTCCCCATTATCCATGCGGTCTCAAAACGGCATTTTTTTTCCCGGCTGCCCTGCTGGGAGATTGATCCGGATCATACATCGGATTTCCCCAGGATAACTTCATACCATCTGGAAGAAAAAGCAGAAGACAATCAGGAATTCAAAACACTGAAGAAGAAGTTGTTCAATCTTCCCCTTCAACCGAAAAAAGGAGAACAGATCCGGTTTGATCTTGTCTATTTTAACAGGGGAGGAATGGAGATCTATATGACCTGGGTTCATGCGCTCATGGATGCACATGGAGCCGAGTATTTTCTGTCCATGATCGGAAATCCGGATCTTGAGAAAGAAGCCCTGATGGCGGAATCCAGCCGGGGAAACTCCGGATCGGATAACCATCCGGTATCCGAAACAGGGGATAATGATGACAAATGGAAAAAGGCAAAACGATCCTTTGACCATATTGACAGGATTGCTTTGAATCCGCCGGTGTCCATATTGTCAAAGTTTCCGGAAAAAGCAAAACCTGTGCAGGAGTACACGATCATGTCTTTTTCCCGGGAGGAGACAAAAACCGTTCTGGACCTGGCGCGAAAAAAATGTGGTTTTTTTAATGAGTCCACCTATTTTGCCGCTTCCACCATGCGTGAGCTGAAGCAGCTCTACAACAAGAAAAGGGTGTTGTCCAATAACTATGTTTTGTCGCTGCCGGTGAACCTTCGGAAAAAAGGAACCCATCTTCCTGTTTTCTCAAACCAGTCGACATCACTGCTGTATTCTTTCACTTCAGAGAGTCTTTTGGATTTTGATTCAGCGGTCATACATTTTAAAGAGCAGACACAGCGTGCGATCAAAACAGGATTACTGGAAGCCAATGTCGCGGTAATGGAGATATCGAAATTTTTGCCCACCTGGTTTTATATCCGGAAAGTCAGACAGGCTATGAAAGGTGAAATCGCCTCCATTGTCATTGCAAATCCGGGTTCGGTTTATTCCCGCCTGTCGGAATTCATGGGAATACCGGTTGATTATGTGAACCATATGCCGGCAATCATTGCTCCTCCGGGAATCGGTGTCCTGTTTTACCAGTTTTCAGGAAGACTGAATATTACTTTTGTGTATACGGAAGGAATCCTTTCTCAAGAAGAAACGAACGGATTTCAGCAAGGTATACGAAACCATCTGCTCAATGGAAAGTGAGGATCATTGAAGATACTGATCATCGCCATCAATCAGGAAAAGTTTCCATTGGCGGTTGCCCCGATCGGCGCTGCCAGTATTGTCCGAACCCTGGAACATATGGATCAGGATGTGCACTTTGTGGATCTTTGTTTTACCGGTAACCTGAAACGAAATCTGGCCGGAGTCTTAAAAAAGACAGATCCGGATATTGTTGGACTTGCCATACGGAATCTCGACAACTGTTCCAGCACCACACAAAAAACATTTTTTCAAACCGCACGAAATGTGATCAAAATCGTAAAAGAATATTCCAGCGCGACCATTATCATGGGAGGAGGAGGCGCATCCGTACTTCCTCAGGAACTGGCAGCGTATCTCAATGTCCCCTATACGTTTATCGGAGAAGGCGAGGAAAGTCTTCCTGCTTTTCTCAGGGAGTTTTCAGGGAAAAAGGATTTTTCAAAAATTCCGGGTCTTCTCTATCAGGAGAAGGAAAACTGGCATCTGAACGCACCGGACTTTTCCGGGAATCTGGATCATTACCCCTTGTATGCATATGAGAGAATCAACCATAAAAAGTACTTTGAACATGGCGGAATGATCGGATATCAGACCAAAAGGGGTTGCCCTTTCGGATGCGTATATTGCAATTACCGGACACTGGAAGGAACACGTCTGCGATACCGGTCGCCTCAGCTTTGTGTGGATGATATGGAAAAGCTGGTCAGAGAAACCGGTTTCAGGGATTTCTTTTTTACAGATGGTGTTTTTAACTGGCCGTCGGATCATGCACTGAAAATCTGTGAAGAGATTATCAGACGGGATCTGAAAATCCGGTGGATTGCCTATTGCAACCCGGCAGGCCTGGATGATGAGATGGCAAGGGTTTTTAAAGCTTCCGGTTGTGTGGGGATCGAGCTCGGGGTGGATGCGGTTACAGATAAAATGCTTGAAAATATGGGCAAGGGATTTACGCGTCAGGATATCCGGAAGAGCTATCATGCACTCCTTAGTTCCGGGATTCCATTTGCGGTTTTTCTTCTTTTTGGAGGACCGGATGAATCCTATGCGGATATGGTTGAAACTCAGAAATGCCTTATGGAGTTTGGAAAGGCGAATGCGGTTTTTGCATCTCTGGGTATCCGGATTTATCGGGATGCCCCCATATACCATATCGCAATAAGGGAAGGAGTCATCACGCCGCAGACCAACCTTCTGAATCCAATTTTTTATATTTCTCCGAAGCTGGGTGAAGGTGCCATGGATCAACTGGACAGGCTTGCGCGCCAGGAGGTTACCTGGAGCACTCCGACAGATTGGGATTCCTTTACCGTAAAATCAGTTCAGCGGATTTTAAATCGATTCCGGGTGATTCCGAACTGGAAAGACATTGAGGCATATGGCACTCATATGAGAAGAAAACGTTGAAAAAACATTATCATGTGGTTGTCATCGGCGCTGGGCCTTCCGGTATTGCTGCAGCAGTCGCAGCTTCACGGAATAGATGCCGAACCCTTCTTCTGGAAAAAAACAGCTTTCCCGGCGGATTGGCGGCCATGGGAAAAATATCCACAATCTGCGGCCTTTATCATAATTCAACAAAACCATTGCCTGAGTTTTTATATGACGGATTTCCCCTGGAATTTGCAGCCAGGGTGATGTCGCTGGATTCCCTTGCAGGGCCTGTCCGGAGCGGTCGGGTTTTTGTTCTTCACTCCCGGCCCGGAATGATTGAGACCACTGCCAGGGAGTTTCTGGAGTCACAGAAAAACCTGGATGTTCACTACAGGGCAGAAATTTCCGGATTGACCATGGATGGAAAACAGATCCGGCAGATTCAATTTTCAGATTCCGACATGGAATATGTTGTTCAGGCAGATGCAGTGATCGACAGTACCGGAGATGCCGTGATGGGTGAGATGGCCGGTGCATCTTTATTGTTCCCGGATGAAACGGAACAGGCGCCTGCGCTCCTGTTTTCAATAACCAGTTTCGGGGATGCGTTTTCAAACCGGTCAGAGATCATCCGGATACGGATGAAGATAAAGCATGCTGTGGATTCCGGAGACCTGAACCAGGGAACGGACGACGTCAGTTTTTCTCCTGACATCGGAGGGGGGTCGGCTACCGTGAAGCTGAATCTCGGGGCCTTGATCTGTCCGGATCATGATGGATCGGAAGCCGGACTTGAGGAGAAAGCGCAGGCTATGAAACAGCATCTGATTGATTTTTTACAGGAGAATGTGGAGGGCCTTGAGCATGTCCAATCCTGCGGCCAATCCGGCACGGTTTTGCACAGAGCCGGCAAGAGAGCAGAAGGGTTGTATCTGCTGACACGGGAAGATGTCCTGACCGGTAAACAGTTTCCGGATGCAGTTGCCAGGGGGAACTGGCCTATTGAAAAGTATTCCTGTTCAGGAAAACCCAGGTTTTCCTATCTTCCGGATGAAACAACGTATGACATTCCCGGACGATGTTTATGCGTGTCCGGTATTGACAATCTCTTTACAGCCGGAAAATGCATCAGTGCAGATGATGATGCCATTGCATCCGCACGGGTGATCGGGTGCTGTCTTTCGACAGGAGAAGCTGCTGGAAATCTTGCCAGCCAATTTGTATCCAAAAACAGATCGATCATGTCCATAAACAACGGGTGAAATACTATGAAATTCAAACTGATTTATCCGCGTTGGTCCAAGCTTTTTACACAGACAGAGTTTCATCTCCCTCCGCATGGGCCGGTGGTTTTTGCAGCATCCCTTCCCGAATATGTGGAGGTTGATTTTATTGATGAGAATCTTGAGGAGATCAATTTTGATGATCCGGTTGATTTTGTCGGCATATCCATGATGCTGACCATACAGATCAAGCGTGGCTGGGAGATTGCCGATATCTACCGGAAAAAGGGAATCAAGGTGATATTCGGAGGAATTTCTACCATGCTGCATGCAGAGGACACCATGAATCATGCGGATTCTGTTTTCCTTGGAGAAGCAGAAGGAAGGATGGAAGCTGTTTTTTCCGATCTTCAGAACAACCGGCTGAAAAAGAAATATGACTTTCTGGAAGATCCGCCGCCGATCGGGATTGTTGGAACAGCGCGCCGGGACATCTTGAAGAGAGATCTGTATAACTACCGAGGTATCCAGATGGTAGATCTTTTCCATGCATCCAGGGGTTGCCGGTTTAACTGCTACCCCTGTGCCGTGGCCTATCTTGGGGGGCGGAAATTCAGGCCCCGGCCCA
>PNOB01000223.1 GCA_013824585.1 Desulfobacterium sp.
TGGAGGATTCAAAAAAAAAATAATGACAACAGAAAATTATCATTCCAAAAAATGACGTTAAATTATTTTAAATCAACATCTTATTTATTGATTGCAAACCTTTAGCATAAATTAAGTAACAGGAAAAGAAAGATCTTGGATCGATACTGAATATTCTTCATTTTATTTGACTTTTTATTGGAATCCAACTATCTCTAAAATAAGCGATATGCGCATTTAATTGTTTAATAACTTGAATCTATTGCATTATCGTTTTTTTTAACAATAGAGGTACTCAATGAAACATAAATGCATTCTTTATGTAACTTTCCTGTTCATCTTCTTTTTCTGGATACCTAGTACTTTTGGAGCAGTGGAAATGAAGTTTGAAAATCGATGGCCTTTTACCCCTGCAAAAACCATTGCGATCAGTGATGATTATATTTTCCAAGCATTTGGGAATGTCATTCTGGTGATTGACAAAACGGACTTTTCCAATTCCGAACCCGTTAAAAGAATTTATCTCAATGTTTCAGAAGGAATCACCGGTATAGAGTATCATGACCCATTTCTTTTTGTTACAACAGGACATCATGGCATAAGCAAAATCAATGTTTCGCCAGAGATGATATCCGATCCCTCCGTTGTCAAACAGGAGCCCCTTCCTGCATGGACACAATCAGAAATTGACGCTGGTGTGACAGAAAGCGGCACATCAAGGGATGTTGCCATCAAAGGAGATAATGCATATGTCGCGTTTACGAAACTTTATGAAGATGGATTTTATAAAACCGGAATACAGGTTATCGATATAACGTCCAGTTCGGCATCTCTTTTACTGAAAAATGTTGGCTTTGTGACCAATGATGCCATTGCCAATGGCTTGGCAAGTGGTATGACAGAATCCAGAAGCATAAAAATTTCCGGAAACTATGCATATATTGCTGACACGGCTCAGGGTATACACCTGTTCAGTATCTCAACCGACACACCGGAATTTCTGGATATCGCCGGATTTCTTCCAACATTTGACCTCAGTGTTCCCGGAGACGGTTATGCATATGCGGCCTGCACGGCAGGTGGAATTCAAATACTTGATGTTGCAACAAATCCAAACACACCTGTCATAACAACCATTTATCCGAATCCAACAGATGATGATCCAAATGATGAACTTACCTATTTTCAATACAATGATGCAACAACCTTTGCCCGAAGTCTCCAGACAGTTGGAAATGTTACTTATGTAGCGGATGGAAACAGCGGTCTTGAAATTTTGGATGTATCCAACCGATCCAACCCGCAAAAACTGGCTACATACAGTGCAAATTTAAACAATGCATATAGCGTGCATGCAGAAACTGACAACACACTATATCTTGCTGATTTTCAATCCGGATTGACCAAAATCAATATCACTTCCCCCGCTTCCCCATCCTTGGTCAGCTCCATACAGCATCATGTTGCTGGTGCAAACCGATTTTTTGTCAATATTGAAGGGAATTTTTTTTACAGCTACACTCTGGATTCCGGTACATCCGGAGAAGGATTGCGAATCCTGAAATTTGAAAAAGTGTCAAACATTTATGGAGTCTTGGCTCCAAATTCAGAATTCCAGAATGTCCGCTTCCAGAGCTTCCTGGAAACCCCTGGCCAGGCTCAAGATATTAAAGTGATTCATTATAAGATCGCCGGATCGACTACATATTCCTTTGCATTTATTGCAGACGGATCCGAAGGACTGCAAATTATTAATGTCACAAATAAAACAACCCCGACGAATACCAATTTCACCGCTGATACAGAACTGAACGATAGCCGGGGAGTCGAACTGGATTCTTCCGGTTCCTTTGCGTTTGTTGCAGACGGAGACAATGGATTGAGAATCATGCAGATCCTTGAATCATCCGATACCTATCCGTCACACGCACCGACACTCCTTGACACAATTGCGCCACCTTCCGGTGGAACCGCAAAAGATGTCTTGTTCACCAGCAAGGGGTTAGCCCCCCCGAACATCGAGTATTATTTATATGTTGCGGCTGGCAGTGCAGGTCTTCAAATTATCCAGCTTGATTTGCCGGATAAGGATAAGCCAAGTGAAACCATTACCGGAACACTCGTCAGCACCCTGGATACGGATGGAGATACAAAATCAGTTACTGTTTTTGATAAATATGCGTTTCTGGCTGATGGAGATAAGGGTTTAAAAATCATCAATATCAGTGATCCTTCAGCACCCACTCTTGTGGGATCATATGACACCCCAGGGGATGCTAACAAGGTATGGGTTCGGGGAGCTTCTGCCAATACCATTTATGCGTACATTGCCGACGGAGACAAAGGCATCCGGGCAATTGATGTATCGGACCCAACCCATCCGGTTGATTTCGCTCCTGTTCTTGCCTATGATACATCGGGATTTGCCAGTGATATTGCTGTGAATGAACCTGGAGATATGGTCATTGTGGGCGATGGCTCGGCTGGCCTGACCATGATCAGTATTTCAGATCCTGAAGCCGGTGATGTGAGAGATTATCCGGATACGGAATCACCGGATATCGTCGATAGTGGCTGTTTTATTCAATCAAGCGGTTTTTAGTTTTTGTGGTTTTTGGTTCACCTGTTCTGCCTTGGGCAGTTGATGGTACACGCCCTAAAGCGATGACAAGATTTACCCCGCCATGAAAAAACGGGTAAGTTTTCATGGGGAAAAGCCGACTTTTCCCAATTATATCCTGGGGTACGATCAAAGCAAATTTCCATCCAGCAAAATCATGGAATAACTTTTTCAGGATATTGTTGAAAATTTTTTTACTGTTGCCTGGTGTCCCGATCCGAATTCCATAAGGTGGGTTGATCACTACCAGCCCTGCTTCCTCATGACCTGCCTGAGAGGTAAAATCCGCTGCTGATATGTCAAAAAAATTCCGATTTGAAACAGAAATTGTATTTTGAAATCCATTTTCCGATATTGTATCTGCCAGTCTCCTGCATGCTGTTTCATCCGTATCTGATGAAAAAACTGAAATCCGGTCCAGACATATTATTTTTTCCTCTGCCTCTCGCCGGATATGATTCCACATTTCCGGCCGGAAACAGGGCCATTCCTCAAAGGCAAATTTCCTGAACCAGCCTGCTGGTATTTTATTGGCGATCATAGCTCCTTCAAGAGAAAACGTACCAGAGCCACACATAGGATCAACCAGAATTGAGACACCGGAATATCCTGCCAGCCTAAAGGTTGCAGCTGCAATTGTTTCCCGAACAGGAGCAAGAGCCGCGTGGGTTTTCAATCCGCGCTTGTAAAGAAGCTCTCCACTGCTGTCAATGGATACAGTAAAAACATCATCTGATATTCTTACATATACACCATGTTGAACGTTTTTATTAATGGACATTGGTTCATCCAAACTCAGGGTTTCAAACCGAAGCCTGATTGCATCCTGAAAGTAGGATTCAATTGCATCTGAATGAAAAAGCCTGGAATGCCTGGCTGAAACGTTGATCAATGGAATCATATTGGGTTGTAGATACAATTCCCATTCGATTCCGGATAGTTTTTTTTTTAACTGCCGAAAATTTGTAGCCTTAAATTCAACAATCCGCATGAGTATCCTGTTGGCTGTTCTTAAATGCAAATTCGCTTTATAACAGTCATGGACCTTCCCTCGGAATAAAACACCACCTTGTACTTGGATAACATCCTCCAATACAACCGGGAGAGAAAGAACCTCCTGATACAACAAATCTTCAAGTCCTGGTGCTGCTGCTGCAAAAAATTGTTGAGTGCGTCCTGAAATTCTTCTCCGGACTCTTTTCTCATATGCTCTTGTATGGGACATAAACCAATACTCCTAATAAGGTGCGGAAAAACAACCCCATTATCTTTTAAAACATGGAATCAAACAAGCATAAATAAAATCATGGATATTATGTGTACTGATTGACACAGGCATTGGTTTTATGTATCTAATCCAGTAATTCATTTCCATCCACAACATTTTTCAAATTTACAAATGAATTTACGCTTTTTACAAATACCGGGGAAAGATCAATCACAGGAGGTTGGACATGGCGGGAATTAATAAAGTTATACTGGTTGGTAATCTTGGAAAAGATCCAGAAGTTCGATACACCCAGGATGGCAAGGCAATCACAAGATTCACCATCGCAACTTCAGAATCATGGAAAGATAAAACAACAGGAGAAACCCGTGACAAAACCGAATGGCATAAAATTGTTGCCTTTGGAAAGTTGGGAGAAATTTGCGGCGAATACCTTTCCAAAGGGAAACAGGTCTATGTAGAAGGACGACTCCAGACCCAATCCTGGGAAAAAGATGGGATTACCAGATATACAACTGAAATCATCGCCGACAAAATGCAGATGCTCGGATCAAAAGGAGATGGCTCTTACCAGGGATCCAATAAAGGAAATGGTGCCTCACAGGTAAAACAAAATCAAAACAATTATGAAGACAGTTATAGCCAGGGTGGTTTTCAGGGCGGACCTCCGCCGATGGAACCACCGGAAGATGATATTCCTTTTTAATCAGGATGGATTACAGTTTTTAAACATTTACAAATGAGCCAATTTCAAAACGATTAAAAAGCGTCACACCGGCGAAAGCCGATATTTAGAAAAGAACTGAAAATACTGGATAGCGCTATGGTTGCGCCTGACGGCTTGGAAAACAGCACTGCGTGTCCGACTTTCGCCGGAACTACAACAACAGACTTTTGAAATTGGCTCAAATAAAAAACGTTCTGAGATTTCCTGTTCTTGGTATCAATATAACAAAAGCATCCCTCCTGACCCATGAAGCTTGTCGGAAGGGATGTTTTCTCTGCTAATCAGCATGTCCCCACAATCAATATCTTTATTATTATTATTATTATCATCATCCGATAAAGGAGCATCCATGAGCCTTCCACCCAAAACCATCCGACTCAAAGACTATCAACCTTCTGATTATTTGATCGATACAACTGAAATTCGTTTTAATCTGAAACCACAGAAAACAACTGTAACAACCCGCTTGGTAATGCGTCCGAACATGGAATGTAATCCCCAAGCCCTCAAACCCTTGATCCTTCAAGGCAAGGACCTCTTTCTCACTTCCATTGCTTTGAACAATCAACCTCTGAACAAATCTGAATATACAATTGATGCAAACAATTTGTACATTCCTTATATATCTCTTGCAGAAAACAATCTGTTTGTCATGGATATGGAAGTTGAAATACAACCGGAAGCCAATACATCCCTTGAAGGCCTGTACATGTCCAATGGTATGTTCTGCACTCAATGTGAGGCAGAAGGATTCCGCAGAATCACTTACTATCTGGACCGGCCAGACATCCTGAGCAAATTTTCCGTATATCTGGAAGCAGATCAACAAGCCTATCCGGTTCTCCTATCCAATGGGAATAACACTGAAAGTGGAAAATTAGAAAACAACCGGCACTTTGCCTGTTGGGAAGACCCATATCCCAAACCCTGTTATCTGTTTGCGCTGGTAGCAGGCGATCTACAATGCCTTGAGGATGAATTTATTACCAAACATGGGAACAGTGTAAAACTTCGAATATTTGTTGAGGAAAATGATCTGGATAAAATTGACCATGCCATGCAATCCCTCAAACAAGCGTTCGCCTGGGATGAAAAAACCTATAACCGTGTATATGATCTTGATATTTATAATATAGTTGCGGTCAGCCATTTCAACATGGGTGCAATGGAAAACAAGAGCTTGAATATCTTCAACACATCCTGTGTATTGGCCAGCCCTGGAACTGCAACAGATGCAGCTCATGACCGCGTTCGTGATGTGATCGCTCATGAATACTTTCACAACTGGTCCGGTAATCGGGTTACCTGTCGGGACTGGCATCAATTGAGCCTGAAGGAAGGTTTTACTGTCTTTCGGGATGCTTCATTCAGTGCAGATCATGGCAGTCCGGTCGTAAAACGGATTGAGGATGCAACCCAGCTTCGTACCTTTCAGTTTAAAGAAGACAGCGGGCCAACCGCTCATGCTGTTCTGCCCCAGGAGGTTCAATCGTTTGACAATTTTTACACACTGACAATTTATGAAAAAGGAGCTGAAATCATCGGGATGTACCAGACCCTCCTGGGAACCGGTCCTTTTTTTCAGGGAGTGGAGTTATATTTTAACCGCTATGATGGTCAAGCCGTAACCATTGAAGATTTTTCAAAAGCAATGGAAGATGCAAGTGGAAAAGACCTGTCCCAGTTCAGACTTTGGTATCACCAGGCAGGTACACCCCATGTTGACATGACAGGAGAATATGATGAAAAAAACAAAAAATTTTCACTCCATGTCCGTCAAACCTGTCGGCCCACACCAGAGACACGTCAAAAAAAAACGTTTGTCATTCCGCTTCGCATGGGATTGCTTGATCCAAACGGGTCTGATATTCCGCTGCCTATAACCCAAGACGGTGTTGTGAATATTACGGAAGCAGAACAAACCTTTACATTTGATCATGTGTTACAGAAACCCATACCATCCCTGTTTCGCCATTTCAGTGCTCCGGTGACCTATTCCTATCCATATACCCAGAAAGAACTTCTTTTTTTAATGAAAAATGATCATGACGGATTTAACCGTTGGGATGCTTGTCAAAAACTCGCTGAAACCATGTTGCTGAAAATGATTTCAAATGATCGGAAAGAAGTAGATGAATCCTTTATCGAAGCCTGTCGAACACTTTTAACAGACAAAACCCTGGATCAAGCCATGGTTGCAGAAATGCTCAGGCTGCCAGGTGAGACCTATCTTTCCCAGAAAGTGGATGTGATCGATCCGGATATCATTCATGAATGCCGGGAAAAAGCCCGCAGGAGCATTGCAGCACATCTGAAAAAAGAGTTTCTTGCAACCTACAGATCCAATAAGAACAATAAACCATATGACCTGACCATCTCAGGCAAATCAGAGCGTGCATTACGAAACATATGCCTTTCCTATCTATGTGCGCTCGAACTGCCAGATTATATCGAACTGGCAAAATCACAATATTATTCAGCCAACAACATGACGGATAAACAGGCGGCCTTTATCAACCTGGCACATTGTACAATGGAAGCTATTCGAAAAGAAATCATCGCAGATTTTTATGAAGTCTATAAAAACGACAAGCTGATCATCAACACATGGTT
>PNOB01000224.1 GCA_013824585.1 Desulfobacterium sp.
CCGTAGATTAAAATTAATATAACATAAAAAAAAAGAGGTTGCCAGAAAGCGTAACAACCGATCCTGATTTTTATGTAAGATATTTGTTTGATATTATCGTAATGGGGCGACATGAAATGAAAACGGAAATCTATACCTGTCCTGGCTTTACGTTCAGCGGTTGTGCCTCCGGATTGAAAAAAAACGGAGAAAACGATCTGGGGCTGATTTACTCTGAAACAGCGGCATCCGCCGCAGGGGTGTTTACAAGAAACCGGGTTCAGGCGGCAAGTGTAAAACTCGATATGGAGCGAATTCAGTCCGGAAAGTGTCAAGCCATTATTGCTAATAGCGGCAATGCCAATTGCTGTACCGGAGAGCAAGGGGAACTGGATAACCTTTCCATGACCCGATTTGTTGCATCTGAAATGGGAATCCCGGAGGAGATGGTTCTTGTCGCGTCTACGGGTGTTATTGGAAAACCCTTGCCCATTCAGAAGGTTGAGAAATCTGTGCCGGAATTGGTAAGATTGCTGTCTCGTAACGGGATTTCAGAGTTTGCCAGAGCCATCATGACAACCGATACCGTTCCCAAAATCGTTACCGGAAAAGGGGAGATCAATAATATACCCTTTACGATTACGGGTGTTGCAAAAGGGTCCGGCATGATTCGGCCGGATATGGCAACCATGCTCTGTTTTGTTTGTACGGATGCTGCTTCAGACCCGAAGCTTCTTCAGGAAATGCTGTTTAAAAGTGTTGAGCAATCCTTTAATCGAATCACGGTTGATGGTGATACAAGCACCAACGATATGGTGCTTCTTCTGGCCAATGGCGTATCCGGAGCGGTAATCCGGAATCAAGATCAGATATCTGTTTTTCAGAATCAGCTTGATCAGGTGCTTTTAACGCTTGCAAGGATGGTGGTGAAAGACGGTGAGGGCGCGACCAAACTGGTTGAGATCAGTGTGGAAAGCGCAAAATCGGATCAGGATGCAAGGTGTATCGCAGAAACCATAGCGCACTCCAACCTGGTCAAGACTGCACTTTTTGGTGAGGATGCCAACTGGGGAAGGATTATTGCAGCAGCCGGCAGAGCCGGTGTTGAGATAATGCCGGAAAGGATGGATATTTTTTTTAATGATGTATGCATGGTTCAAAATGGAATCGGCTGCGGACCGGTCGCTGAGGCTGAGGCAACAAAGGTCTTGAAAACATCGGAGTTTGTGATTCGGGTCAAGCTGAATATGGGGAAAGGGAATAGTTCGATTTTAACATGTGATTTTTCGATTGACTATGTAAAGATTAATGCAGATTACAGATCCTGATCTTTGTATTTTTTATGTATGAGTTCTCATTATTATTTTAATATTGATTTAGTATCTGTTGGAAAATGGTATTGATGCGTTTACAGAAATTTCTTTCTGCCGCAGGGGTTTGCTCCCGGAGAAAAGGGGAGGAATATATTCAGGCAGGCAAAATTACAGTAAACGGAAATGTTGCCACCCAACTGGGTTTCAAGGTTGATACAAACAAGGATCGCATTGAATTTCAGGGAAACCTGGTGACACTGGCTCAGAAAGAGGTCTATATTGCCTTACATAAACCAATGGGATATGTAACTTCCTGCAACCAGAAAAATCAGAAGATTGTTTTGGATTTAATTGGTGTAAAAGAGCGTGTTTATCCGGTTGGAAGGCTTGATAAAGATTCAACCGGATTATTATTATTGACCAATGATGGAAGCCTTCACCAGAAACTTTCACATCCATCTTATAATCATGAAAAAGAGTACGATGTGTCTGTTGAATTACCGATTTCAGACAAGGATCTTCAACGCATGTCAGAAGGGGTAAGCATACTGGGTCGAAAAACACGATCGGCGATTGTGACAAGAAGGTCTGAAAAAAGATTACAGATCATTTTGAAAGAGGGCCGGAACCGGCAGATCCGGCGCATGGTGGAGGAAATCGGGAATCGGGTAACAAAACTGAAGAGGGTCCGTATCGCTAATATTTCATTGGGAGAACTGAAGGTTGGCAAGTGGAGATATCTTACCAAAAATGAAATTAAAACATTAAGAGGCCAATAACAGGCATTATATTTATTTCCGGAGGCAATCAATGGTTAATATTGAGTCATTACTATCAAAAACAGACAGGATTGCAGTTGTTGGATTGGGATATGTGGGACTTCCCCTGGCAGTACATCTTTCAAAAGTTTTCGACATCACCGGGTTTGACCTGAACTCGGGAAGGATTGATGAACTGATGAAAGGGCATGATCGAACCCTTGAGGTGTCGGATCAGGAGTTGCAGCAAGCGAACATTGCCTATACTGATAATCCTGAGAAGCTTTCCGAGTGCCGGCTGATTATTGTGGCTGTTCCGACTCCGATTGACGAATATCGAATACCGGATCTCTATCCGGTGCGCAGCGCCTCCGAGCTGGTTGGGAAATATATGAAAAAAGGGACCTGCGTTGTTTACGAATCCACAGTGTACCCTGGGGTTACAGAAGAGATTTGTGCTCCCATCCTTTCAGAACAATCCGGACTTGAATTCGGGAAAGATTTTACACTTGGTTATTCTCCAGAGCGTATCAATCCGGGGGACAAGGTCCATACGGTTGATAAAATTACTAAAATTGTTTCAGGCTCTGATGATACGACATGCAGATTGCTGGCAGATGTTTATGGGAAAATTGTAAAAGCAGGCATACACAAGGCGTCTTCGATTAAAGTTGCTGAAGCGGCAAAGGTCATTGAAAATACGCAGAGGGATTTGAACATCGCCCTTATGAATGAGCTGGCATTGATATTTGATCGGATGAAGATTGATACCACAGAAGTTCTGGAGGCTGCTGGCACCAAATGGAATTTTCTGAAATTCAAACCCGGTCTGGTCGGAGGTCATTGCATAGGCGTTGATCCTTATTACCTTACTTTTAAGGCAGAGTCTTTAGGATATCATCCGGAAATGATCCTGGCAGGGAGAAGGATCAATGATGGAATGGGGAAATATGTTGCAGAGCGTGTCGTAAAAATGCTGATCAGAGCAAGAAGAAAGGTTCATCAAGCAAAGGTTGCTGTTCTGGGAATCACATTTAAAGAAGATGTGCCGGACCTTCGCAATTCAAAAGTGATCGATATTATCAAAGAGCTGAGGGATTATGGCGTGGAAGTACTCGTGCATGATCCATTTGCAGATCCAAAGGAAGCTTTAAAATATTATGGTATCAAGATGAATGAACTGGATCATTTAAAAGATGTTGATGCGGTCGTTCTTGCGGTTGCACACGCTCATTATAAAGAGCTTGGAATGAAAAAAATATCCGGGCTTTGCGGAAATGATCCTTTGTTGATCGACATCAAGGGGGTGTTTGGTCCTGAACAGGCAAAGGAATTAGGTATAACTTTTTGGCGTTTGTAAAACTGATTGACAAATGCATTTTAATATACCATATATCGATCAGTAAGATTTATAAAACTACTAAATATGGTTTTTCGTAATGGTCGGCCACCTTCGTGGCAGTAATGATCCCGATAGCATAGAGTAAATTTATTAATTACAGATACTATTTCCTTTTCCCTTTTGCTTTGTGTTCGATCTCAATCTTATAAATCGCGTGGACTTCATGTTGCTTCTTACATCCTGTCAAATTAAAAATTATGCTGTATCCGTGTTATTGACCGCAATTTTTCTGATTGTTTCATCAAATGTCATGGCCGCCCAGGTAGAGCTTCAATGGGATCAAAACAATGAATCCAATGTTGTCGGATATAGAGTCTATTCCCGTATGGCGCACGAGGATTATGATTATGAGAGACCAGTCTGGTCTGGCACTGATAACAATTGTGTTATCCGTAATCTGGAAGAAAACACAAATTATTATTTTGTTGCAAGGGCATTCACTTACTCTGGAGAGGAAAGTGAGGATTCAGATGAGGTTGAATACGACTACAATGAACATAGCGGCAGTGGGCTGGATACCGATATCAATATGGATGCAGATATTGGGGATGAAGGAAATAATATTACTGCCGGAATAGGAACCAAAAGCGCAGCAGACGGCGGGGGCAAAGGTTGCTTTCTTGGTTCAGTTTTGAATTTCAACTGATTCAGCATTATGTTTTTTCGTTGTAATTGGTTTCAACGATTCTGTTTTTTGGTTCTGACCCTATCAGACGATGAAGTTTATTTTGAAAGTTCCTCCCATCCGCAGTCGCATTCCCGCCTTTTATTAAAATCATAATTCTACAATTCCGATGAAAAAGATTGTTATCAATTTGTCGCCGGTATTTAAATGTCATATTGACTACCTGCTTTGGCTGTCAGGAAATTTTCAGGCTAACAGTGTTTATCTATAAAAACTTTGTATGTTTTTTTAAGCCTCGGTCTCACATTTTTCTTGAAAAAACATCTATTAAGCGATATGTCAGTGTAGGATCAGATAGAAATCATGACTTTATATAAAAAAAATATTTTTGGTTTGCCGTAATTCGAGAATTGAGAAAAGTTATATGTTATGTCTGATCTACCCATTTTTTAAGTATCCTAATCAAATTGGGAATAGATAATGTTAATAAAAAGAAAACCATTTACAGCTCATTTTTTTGTTCTCCTGATGTCGTTTCTGGTTTTTTCTTGCCAGAATACCGAAAACTCTCCTCCAGTGCCCGGAGTGATCACCCATTTTACGGATGTTACTTCGAATACAATGGTAATGCACTGGACAAGGGCCAGTGATGCGGATACTTTTACGCCATATCTGGAATATATGGTTGTTGCCTCAAACAGTAACAATCTTGATACCCTGGACAATGCTTTGGCAAACGGGGCGGTCATAACCTATGATGATCCGGAAACAAAAGAGATTGAAGAAACCCAATGGAATCGGGATATTGATTCCCTGTTTTTAAGCTTTGTCGGTTTTGCCGATGGCCAGACATATTATTTTACAGTTATTGTAAGGGACGCTGCCTGGAGACAGAGTGTTTATCCAATGGCATCCCAGAAAACAATTGATATAACGCCTCCGGTGATCGGAGGAGCGATTGAAATTGAAGATGAAACTGAAGATTCGCTGGGGATAGAATGGCCTGCAGCAACAGATAACGGCACGGACCAGGATGAGCTGGAATATAAGGTCGTGAGCTCAAACCAAGATATTATTAACACTGTTGCGGAAGCAGAAAATAATGGGAGTGTTGTTCAGGATTGGGCAACAATAGATGAAATCCAATTTCCTGTTATGGTAAGTAGTCCGAATACGGAAACCGAGTATTTTAATGTTCTGGTCAGGGATTCGAATACGGATGTAGCGAACACATCTGTCTATGTCGCGGTTTCACGTAAACCAATACCCGGAGGACTGGGAAGGATTACAGTGAGTGAAATCACTGAAAACTCCTGCACATTGACCTGGGAACCGGCAACAGATTTTAAAACCACACAAGCAAATTTAAGCTATCAAGTTACACTATATGGATTGGATGAACCAGTTTTATCATGGGAAGCAAACCGTTTAACAGTTGATGTCACTGGATTAGATAACGATTCCACATATTATTTTACCGTGGTTGTCAGGGATGAGGATGGATATGAAGATTCCTATGAAGTTGCACAAGTTACGACACTTCAAGGGTCAGAAGAGTAGTCTCAAAGTTAAAGGTTCCTTAACCGTTTTGTTATTCCTTGTGTGATAAACCGCGAATCAGGGCCAGAACATTCTGCCCCAGCACACGATGGTTATAACCACCTTCCAGAAGTCCAAAACAACCGCCCTTGTTCCGTTGAGCGGCTTCTCTGACCATGCAGCCGATTTCAAAGTAATCGGAAGTGTGGAGAACGCCTCCCCAGTCATCAATATGGTTATCAAATCCAGCTGAAATTCCGATCATATCTGTTTTGCAGACGGCCATGGCTTCCTCGATCTCTTTCATAAACAGACTCCGATCATTGGTCTCAATATTGTGAACTGTAATATAATCTTTGTCTCTCATGATGTTTTCCGTTCCATCACCATAATGCATGTCAATATCAAGGATATAAGCGGATTGAATCTGGCTGTTCTTTTTTAAAACCTCCATGGAGATCGCCATATTGTTAAAGTAGCAGAACCCCCAGCATGAATCAGCTGAAGCGTGATGGCCGGGCGGCCGGATCAACCCGAAGCATGGATTTTCAAGGCCGGAGATTGCGGTCTCGATGGCTGCGCCGGCTGCCAGGGAGGCGATTTCATAAAGCCCTTGTTTTTTGACCCATGCAATATGCTGTTCCGGGTGTACCAGGGCAATATCCGTTTCTTTGGCGAGTTTGGGTGTTACAAATTCCACTTCTGTTTGGATCGCATTCACAATGGATTCCATACGGCCGGGATCCGCGGCTGGATCGGTTGTGTATACCTGATAAAAATCCGGATGAAAATAAACCTTCATAGAGCCTCCAATGTTTTTCAAGTATCAGAAACCGGTTGCCGTCTCTGGCTTGTTGAGCCTAAATAGATGGCCCAGAGCGTGATAATGGTTCCAGCCAGACTTACCGCTGTCGTTACTTTATCAAATAATAATATGTCCCAGACAAATGCCAGAGATGGCTGTAAAAGCAGCAATAGCCCAGCCGTTGAGGTTCGGATAGAAGCCAGACCGTTGATAATAAAAAGCCAGCCCAAAACCTGGCTGAATGTGGCATACAGGATGAGATAGAAAGCACTCTGAAGGTTCGGAATGCTCAAGGGCTCATTTTGAAGCCATGCCAAACCGGCCAAGATAATTGCTGTGACAAACGATACCATGGACAGGGTAAACGTGGGAGCCGGAGAATCATGCTGGGATTGTATTTTCCGAAGGGTCAGGATATAGCCGGTGTAGCAAACCGCTGTCACAAGCCCGAGCAGAACACCGTTTTGATAGTTGGTATCCAGCAGATTCCATTCAATGCCAACGACCATAAAAAGGCCCAGCACAGCAATGGGAATTGTCAGTACAAGCTTGGTATTCACACGTTCTCCCATGAAAACCACTCCGAAAAATGCGAGAAAGAAAACCTGAAAATTGGCGAGAATGGTTGCAAGGCCCGGTCCGGTATAATGGATGCTTTTATGCCACGTAAACAGATCAAGTGCGAAAAAAAATCCTGCCAGCAGAAACAGCGATGTTGTCTTAAGACTCCT
>PNOB01000225.1 GCA_013824585.1 Desulfobacterium sp.
GGTGGATGAACGGTTTTGGCAATTTCCATGCATGGAACAAAGGTTTGATTTCATTTTTAAACGTAACGAAGTATCCGCCAAGTCTGTCTTTTGTTCTAGTAACAACAGGTATCAATTGTCTTTTATTATATGTGCTTTCAAAAATCGAACATGCTTTATTCTGTTTTGGGCAACCGCTTCTGATTTTTGGACGTACAGCCCTGTTTTTTTATATAGGGCATTTGTATCTATATGCGACGATGGGTTTTGCTTTCCCGAATGGTGTATCCTATCAAATCATGTATCTGTTCTGGTTTATGGGTTTGTTGATTTTATATCCAATCTGTTTGTGGTATGGAAAGTGTAAAGGGAAGAAGACAATGGATTCCGTGTGGAAATTGTTTTAAAAAATGAGGGGATCGAAATACTAAAAATTAAATGGAAAAAGAGGTGACAGATGAAACGTCTTGGTGCTTCGGTGATCGGATGCATGATGATGGTATCCTGTGCAGGACAGCGGCCGGTAAATCTGGGGGTTCAAAGCGGCAGGTTATCAGACTGTCCGTCAAAACCCAATTGCGTGAACAGCCAGGCAATGGATGATGACCATGCCATAGCTCCCTTTCAATATAAGGGGAAGAAAAAAGCAGCGTTTAACCGGCTGAAAAAAGTTGTTGAGTCGTTTGAAAGAACCACCATTATCGAGGAGAAAGAGAATTATCTAAGTGTGGAATGCAAATCAGCAATCATGGGTTTTGTCGACGATGTGGAATTTTATTTTCCGGAAGAGAATGTGATCCATGTCCGATCCGCTTCCCGGCTTGGATATTCCGATCTTGGCGTCAACCGGAAACGGGTGGAACAGTTGCGGAAATTGTTTGATGCAGAGAGTTAGCCCATGGACAGGAATGATCTGCTGAAACTGGATAATAAAAACTGTTTTGTCAAAGTGGATTGACCATAGAAAAGTTTTTACGGATCAAGGGCGATTTGGAACAGTTGATGGGAAGACTTCGCAAACAGGAGGAGGTGTCCGGAAGCAATGAATAGAGTACGAATCCAGATCGGTTTGATGCTGATTCTGGTGTTTTTACAATATGAAAATAGTGCCAATGCAAGCACGGAAACCATCCACCGGATTTTGATCAAAGGAATTGAAGCCAATTTTTCCGGTGACTATGACCGGGCATCTCAGATTTTTTCAACCATTAAGAAAGAAGATCCGGATCATCCGTCACAGGCTTTTTATCAGGCGGTTGTTCTTTTCTGGCGCAACAGTATGGACGCCGGAAATCCTCGTTATGCAAGCCAGATTCGGCAGTATCTGAATCAAGCCAGGGAGCAGGCCGGGCAGATGCTGGCTGTTGATGAAAAAAATCTGGATGCACTTCACTATCTGGGTCTTGTGTATACCTACCTGGGGCGATTGGAGGCTCATAATGGTAGCCTTTATAAAGGCGGTGTTCATGGAGAACGTGGCCGCAAATATCTTGAGCAGGCCATTGAGATCTGCGAACAGCAGGGAGCACGAGAGCCTCAATCGGATTTTGACCGTACCAACCCGTGTGAAGATCTCTATTTCCCATATGGCGCATACTGCTATTTTGCAGGGCGCCTTCCGGATTTCGTAAAATTTTTTAACTTTTTGTGGTTTATTCCAAGCGGCTCAACAGAAGAAGGGTTGAAAGCCCTGGAGCGAGCCAGAAAGAACAGTGCGCTGCATCGTCTGGGAGCAGAAAGCCTGCTGGTAGGCATCTTCTTGAATTTTGAAGCACACCGAATTGAAACAGCGCGGAAATTGTCCACTGAGCTGGTCTCCCGCTTTCCAGATAATCCATACCTGGAAGTTCAACATGCCAGATTGATGTTAGCCGCAGGGGAGTATCAGGATGCAGTTATAAAATCCAATAAGATAATTGAAAAAGTGGAATACAGGCTTCGGAATTACGACGAGGTGGTCAGACAGGCGGCGTTATTGGTGAAAGCAGAGGCCGCGATCTGTCAGGAGAATAAGATTCTGGCCAGAGAGATCCTGATCCAGCTTGAAAACGTCCCGGCCTATCAGAACAATTCACTGAGGCCTTGCACTGATCTGTTGTTGGGGATGCTCGCAGACATGGAAATGAAAAGGGAAAAGGCAGCCGGATACTATGAGCGGGCCATGTCTTACAGAGGGCCCCAGCGGAACCGAATTATCGAAAAGAAGGCGGAACAGTATCTGAAATCCCCGTTTACCTGTTCAAAGAGAGATTCGTCTTTCTGAAGCTATCGAAATTTTAAAGTGGTCGAGTCATTTGAAAGAACCACTATCGTTGAGGAGAGTGAGAATTATCTCCGTTTGTTCCAGAAGTCTGATGTAGCTTTATCGCTTTACACCAATCGTGATAAGGGGTTTTTTGGGTGTTATGATTTTTTCCTGAACCACATATTCGATAAAGGTTCTTTTAATCTGCTTATACTTTTCAATTTTTTTGGTGAGCTCAAAGTAACCTGTATTTCCGGGGTCAATCGCTCTTTTATCATTTACAATTGTTTCATCTGAGGCGATCACTTCATCACTGTCATTTGTAAAATATATCACCACGTATCCAGTTGTAGGATAAGCGTCTGTGTTCCGGATGACTCCGCTCACAACAAAAAGGCCTTCCTGGTGCATGACAGCCTCCAGGTTTTCAACTTCGTAACTGGGGCTGGGATAAAAGCTTTGTGCTGGTTTTACCTCTGATCCATAAGGAGTGGTTGTCATGGAAAACAATAGAACCCAACATATCAGGAAAAAGACAGCTTTTTTCATATTTACCTCTTCCGCGCAGATGCTATAATCAGTGGAGCCAATTTCAAAAGTCTGTTGTTGTAGTTCCGGCGAAAGCCGGACACGAAGTAAAGCATAACACTATCCAGTATTTTCAGTTCTTTTCTGGACATCGGCTTTCGCCGGTGTGACGCTTTTCAATCGTTTTGAAATTGGCTCAGTGGCTACGTTTATTCCTGGGTTTAAATATACGTATAAGTTCGGCATGGATGTCAAATATCTAAAATGAAATAGTTGGAATAGATGGAGCTTCCGAATGCTTTTTGATCTATAGTTGCTCTATTTTAAAATATTTATTTGGAATATACAACTGGTTATTTTGATATTGTGTTGATTCTCCGATCATTTAAGACAAAAGAAGAAACCTGCATTACAATCGAAAGAAAAGAATTGTAACCGTCTGCATTTTCATGTACATAAAAAATTCAGACATGGAAGGAACATATCCAATCAAAAACCCACTCATTCAGGAAAAACAAATGCTTCCACGTGTATCTCTGGTCAAATATCAGTCAGATTCAGCATCTTTGAAAACAGCCATTCAGCTATGTGACGGGTTTGCCCATTTGAAACAGACAGACCGCGTTATGATCAAACCCAATCTGGTGGCCTGGGAAGAACGATATCCTATTGCGCCGTTTGGTGTGTACACAACCACAAGACTGGTCGAAGATCTGATTATCCTTTTAAAGGATTTCGGCTGTCAGAATATCTCCATTGGAGAAGGATCGGTTCAGATACAAAAGGGTGTGGGAACCATGCAGGCCTATGCAGGTCTTGGCTACAGAGAACTGGAAAAACGGTATGGCGTGACCTTGCTGGATCTTAACAAATCCAAAACGAAAAAATTTGTTTTTCATGATGATCTGAGCCTGCACATTGCCAAGGATGCTGTGGAAAGTGATTTTCTGATCAATTTTCCGGTTTTGAAAACCCATGGTCAGACAAAGGTTTCCCTGGGGCTGAAAAACCTGAAAGGGTGTTTGAAACTGCAATCCAAAAAATTGTGTCATCATGCTCAGTTGGATCTGGAATACTGTTTTTCTCATATTGCTGATTTCGTGAAACCGGCATTGACCATCGTGGACGGCATCTATGGGCTTGAAAAAGGAGCCCTTCATTTTGGCAAGGCCTATCGAAAAGACCTGATCATCGCATCCACCCATATTTTGGGTGCGGACATGGTGGCAGCCAAAACAATCGGGTATGACAGCGTGGATATCAAGCATTTTGAATATTATGCAAAGCGCCATAATCAATCGCTTTCCCTTCAGGATTATGAAATCCTGGGCGAAAATCTAGAGGAAAATATTACACCGCTCAAATGGGATTGGGCCTGGACATCGGACAATACCGGGCCGGGTATTTTTCAAAAATTCGGTGTTACCGGGGTTGCTCTTCCCAAATATGATGATTCCCTTTGTTCCGGATGTTCTCCCATTGCCAATCTGGCCAATATTCTGGTTCTGTCCGCCTTTAAAGGCCAGCCGCTGCCCAAGGTCGAAATATTGAACGGAAAAAAAATGCAGGCACGTCCTGGTTATGCAAAAACAATACTGTTGGGCAATTGCATCAAAAAGGCCAATGAAACCAATTCAAACATACAGGAAGCGGTTGAAGTCATCGGTTGCCCTCCTGTAATGCAGGATGTAGTTTCCGCCCTGAAAGCCGCTGGGCTGGATGTGAACGAGTCGGTTTATCATGGCTATATGAAAGAACAGAGTGAAAAGTATGATGGAAAAGAGGGGTTTGATAAGAAATTTTTTCAGGCCTGATCCGGGTGTAATCCCTGTTTTTTCTGTCATTTGTTTTTTTCCCATCCATACGATCCGTTCCTTTTATTACGGGTTCGTTAAAAACTATCTATTTGAATTTAAAAATATATTTTTGATTTGACCGGGATTGTTCCGGACTTCCTTTCCCCTCAGGCGGAAAATTTTTTACAAAAAAAATCGTTTGTTGACCTATGTCAAGGTATTGTCAAACCCCCTGATGTATAAAACAGTCAAAACAAAGAAGAACAAGTCATTCGTGGCGATTGAAGTGAACAATTAATATTAAAGGAGACAGTATTATGTTTTGTTATCAATGTGAGCAGGCGGCAAAAGGTGAGGGATGCACGAAAATCGGCGTATGCGGGAAACAGCCGGATGTTGCAGCGCTTCAGGATATGCTGATTCATGCGCTGAAAGGACTCTCTTGCGTTGCCGTGGAAGGCCGAAGAGTCGGTGTAACAGATGATGCCGTCAACCGGTTTACCTGTGAGGGTGTTTTTTCAACCCTGACCAATGTTAGTTTTGATGCAGATCGTTTTGTCCGTTTGATTCATGCGTGTGCTGTCCATAAGAGAGCACTGCAAAAGAAGGTCAAGGAAGCCGGCGGGAATGTGGATATGGTTGAAGAGTGCCGGTGTGACCAGAAAAGCAAGGATGAACTGGTGGCCATTGGCGAAACCGTTGGCATCCAGGCAGATACAGGTGAGAATGCAGATATCCGGTCTTTAAAGCAGCTTTTGATATACGGGATCAAAGGACTGGCAGCCTATGCAGACCATGCTGCAATTCTGGGAAAAAGTGATGATGCAGTTTTTGCATTCATCCATGAAGGACTTGCGGCTACGTTGAATAATAATGCAACGGTGAATGAGCTGGTCGGGCTTGCTCTCAAATGCGGAGAAGTAAACCTCAAGGCCATGGAACTTCTGGATGCCGGAAATACGGAAAGATATGGTCATCCTGTTCCGACTCAGGTTCCGCTGGGAGCCAAGGCAGGAAAGGCGATTCTGGTTTCCGGACATGACCTGAAGGACCTGGAAGATATTCTGAAGCAGACAGAGGGCAAAGGCATCAACGTCTATACCCACGGAGAAATGCTTCCCTGCCATGGGTATCCGGGATTGAAAAAATACAGCCATTTCTATGGCCATTATGGAACAGCATGGCAGAACCAGGCCAAAGAGTTTGATGCATTTCCAGGCGCTATTGTGATGACGACAAACTGTATCCAAAAACCAAAGGAGTCTTATTCAGATCATATTTTTACCACCGGGCTGGTCGGTTGGCCGGGAGTCACCCATATTGCGGATAAAGATTTTTCGCCGGCTATCAAAAAAGCTCTGGCAATGCCGGGATTTGCATCGGATACAGCGGGTAAAACCATCATGACCGGTTTTGCCAGAAATGCTGTATTGGGAGTTGCCGGTAAAATTATTGAAGCGGTCAAGGGAAAGGCTTTGCGGCATTTTTTCCTGGTCGGCGGTTGCGATGGCGCAAAACCCGGAAGAAACTACTATACCGAGTTTGTGGAGAAGGTGCCGAAAGACTGTGTGGTACTGACACTTGCATGTGGGAAGTTCCGTTTCTTTGACAAAGATCTGGGGAATATCGGAGGCATTCCAAGGCTTCTGGATATCGGCCAATGCAATGATGCATACTCTGCAATACAGATTGCCGTAGCACTTGCCAATGCCTTTGGGTGTGGTGTCAATGATCTGCCCCTTTCCATGATTCTGTCCTGGTATGAGCAGAAGGCATGCGTTATCCTTCTTTCCCTGCTGCATCTCGGGATTAAAAATATCCGGCTCGGACCAACCCTGCCGGCTTTTATTACCCCGAACGTATTGAATGTTCTGGTTGAGAATTTTAATATCATGCCGATCAAAACAGCGGATGAAGATTTGAAAGCGATTCTCGGATAGAAGATCCGAATTGGAAGGAATCTGTTTTGTGCCCTGGAGAACCAGGGCATGAAACAGGTTTCGGTTTCACAGAGAAGGCAAAAATATCAAATGATGCAATCAGTGGAGGAAGAATTATGAAATGTCCGGGACAGGATAGCAGATACTGGAAACCAGGGGCGATTTTTGAAGCCAGGTGTCCGAAATGCGGTAGAGAAGTGGAATTTTTCAAGGATGATACCGCCCGGAAATGTTATCAATGCGGTCATCGCTTTATCAATCCCAGCATTGATTTTGGATGTGCATCCTATTGCGAATTTGCCGAGCAGTGCATTGGAACGCTCCCTCCTGAACTTCTTGCACAAAAGGAAAATCTCCTGAAGGACAGGGTTGCCATTGAGATGAAGAAGTATTTTAAGACCGATTTCAGACGAATCGGTCATGCAACACGGGTTGCCAGATATGCGGAACAGATCGGAAAAGAAGAAGGCGGCAACCTTGCGGTGGTATTATCCGCGGCCTATCTTCATGATATTGGAATCCATGAAGCGGAAAGAAAGCACGGAAGCACGGCAGCCGGATATCAGGAGCTGGAAGGCCCCCCGATTGCAAGGGAGATCATGGAAAAACTGGGAGCGAAAAAAGAATTGACGGAAGAAGTTTGTGACATTG
>PNOB01000226.1 GCA_013824585.1 Desulfobacterium sp.
CAATCAGAGGCCTGTTAAAAAAAATCTGTTCGCATTCCCAGTTTTCGATGTTATGCTTGATGAGGTTTTTGTCTATATTCCCTCTATCCCACTGGAAACCTGAAAATTGATCAAATATCTTTTCCATGCGTTTAGATTGTATATGGCATAAATATACATGTCAAGATTTTTTAGGAAATGAATTTTTTAGGGAAAAGCAAATTATTCCATGCTTCCGCGCGGGGCATTTTAAAAGATGTTTAAAGTCATTTTTTAGTTTGCCCTTTCATCCAAACACTGTCGAAAGTTTGATAAAGATCAAGAGGAGACCCCCGAACTTTCCTTATCTGTCAAAATTCAGATCTGACCCCTCATTTTTGCTGAGGATTGGGATTATGGGAGAATATCGGTATCCTTGATAGCCGGATGGAGGCAAGAGATAAAGAAATGCCTGTGGCAGTCAAAGATAATAAAGTCATAGAAGACTGGCAATCTTTTTCGCCAGAAAAGAAGAAAGAGTTAATAGAGAGATTTAAGAAATTTAAGGCATTACCGGATGAAGAACGGCATAGGATAAAGAATAACCTCCATCGCTATAAAGAATTTAGCCCAGGGCAAAGAAAGAAGATAAAAGAGAATTTTAATAAAATCAGGAGCCTTAAACCAGAGGAGCGCAGAAGGCTGCATGAAAATTATAGAAAGTGGCAGGCCTTGGCCAGCGAAGAAAAAAAAGAAATATTAAATAATTATGCGAGGTTTAAGCAGATGCCTGCCCAGGAGCGCAAACGCTTGCTTGAGAACAAGGATAAATGGCAGGCCATGCCTTCGCAGGAGAAAGAGAGGTTAAAGGATGGGCGTTCTGCGAAAGGTAGGAATAAATAGAAATATGCGAAACTTTTTTACGTATTATGTGTTAAATATAGTAAAAGGAGGGACAAAATGAAGAGAAGATTGAGTAGTGTATTAGTGGTTACAGTTATGTGCGCAGTAGCATTTGTGTCTCTTGGTTATGCTGCGGCAGAAGAAAAGGCTCAGCAAGTGATGCAAGATTTAATCTCTGGGGTGGGATTTTCGCAGGAAGCAAACAACTATCTGGTTAACGGGCCCGGTGATACATTTGGCGCGCGGCTTGAGACTATGTTTAACAATGGGACAATCACTCAAGGCCAATACAACTCGGTTGTAAACAGGTTTTCTGATTTGCCTGATGAAAAGAGGTGGGCTTTAAAAGGAGCCTATGATCAGGGGAAGGGGGCTTCTAATGTAATTCATAAAACAGCCCAGATTGCTAATTGGGATGATACCTCTTCAATTGCAAATACCCTTTTAAGAGACCATGTAAAGGATCTCAGAGATCAAGGGTTTACCAAAGATCAGATTGTGGAAAGATTGAGGAATGAAGGAGTTCCCTCCGATCATCTAAAGGATCTGGTTTATGGCCCGGCAGAATCATCCCGGCCGCAACATATCAAAGACCTACGGGATTCTGGATCAGAACATGCGACGGATTTAGGCCATCAGAAGCATCTGAATCGAAAGGTTGAGCCTTCAAGGCCGGCGCGTGCCAAGGATCGCCGTGATGCAAGATAAGGTATAATGAAATATTATCTAGTTTTTGTTTTTAGTGTATTATTTGATATAGCCATGCAAACATGGAAAATCCCGGATGATTTTTCCCATGTTAACCACCTCGATATCAGGATAGATGGAAATTTTTCCATCTATTTTAAACATTCGCTTCAATAAGGAGATAAAATAAGATGGCAACAATTGGCGAAAATGGCTTATCGGCGTTGCTCTCAGAAAATGCAGGCCTCAGATTGATCGAGCCACATATATTTTCAGTTCTCTCCGATATTGAAGTAGCCAATACTTATGACACACAGTTTGGAAATATTTATTACTGGGAAGCGTGCAATCCCATGTACAACCGTCTCATATGGGGCTATTCGGTTGCAATATTTGTTTCTATTGCTCATGATGTTCTGAGGTCATCAAAAGAAAGGAAATGTGTTAGACCTTGGATGTGGTTCCCTGGCCTTTACCGCAAAAACATATATTCAATATTCCGAGCGTCCTGCTATTTTGGTAGATCAATCGTTAAAAATGTTAAGAATCGCTAAGTCCAGATTGATAAAAATAAATGGAACGGTTCCAAACAACATCGTTTTCCTTCATGCCGATGCTCTTCGGTTGCCATTTTATGAAAAAAGTTTCAATACAATTATTGCTGAAAATCTACACTGCATTGCCTCGATTATAAAAATTACTTATTGATAGGAATAAAGAATGTCTTATCAGAAGATGGCAAGTTGTTGGCGCCGCTGGCGATGCATGACGTACGCAATTGGTCGCTTAAATATAGGGAGTAAAATTATGAAAAAAATAGGGTTGCTAATGGTAAGTAGCCTTCTTTTTGGGGTGTTTTCCTTTTTCTATGGTTGCAATGGGGAGGAAAAAACTGCACCTACAGCAAGCATGATTGATTCGACCACAATGTATGGGAAATTCATAGTCGGTTATCAGGGATGGTTTTCCTGTCCGGGTGACGGTTCAAATATCAGCAATACATGGGGTCACTGGTTTCATTGGGATACATCTCCGGATGCCGTCTATTTAAAGGTTGATATGTGGCCAGATGTAACCGAACTTGACGAAGATGAACTCTTTTCTACAAACATGAATATGCCTGACGGAACCCCGGCAAAATTGTTTTCCGCTTATAAAGAGAAAACCGTGCTGCGTCATTTTAAATGGATGCAGGAATACGGCATTGACGGCGTTTTCCTGCAACGCTTCGTCACAGGACTTTATGATCAGGATTCGCCGGTCTTTGATTTCAACAAACAGGTGATGCAGAATGTCCGCACCGGAGCCGAATCCTGCGGCCGGTTATTTGCAATTGAATATGACACGACCTCAGCCGATCCTGATCTGCTTGTAAGCATCATACAGAAAGACTGGATGTATCTTGTTGACACAATACAGATAACTGAAAGCCAGCGATATCTGAGACATAAAGGGAAACCCGTGGTGGTGGTCTGGGGTCTGGGTTACAGTGATGACAATCATAAATTTTTCACTCCTGATCAGGCTATGGAATTGATTACATGGTTTAAAACAAACGCACCGGAGAAATATCAGACAACGATTGTCGGTGGTGTTCCTTCCCGCTGGCGGACATGCAGGGACGATTCTCTCCCTGACCCTGATACCGGCGTAACATGGTCAGAGGTTTACAGATCCTATGATGTTATCCTTCCGTGGACAGTGGGACGGTATTCTGATTTAAAGAGCGCCGATTCATGGAAAGAAGATATGATCAAGCCTGATCTGGCTGAAGCAATGTCTCACGGAATTGACTATATGCCGGTTGTTTTTCCCGGGTTTTCGTTTTATAACATGCACAGATACCCGCTGCACCCTGACGGTGACACCCCGCCGCCGTTAAATGAGATTAAACGGGACGGAGGAAATTTTTATTGGGAGCAGGTATTCAACGCTATTTCGGCATTTAAAGAAAATGAATCCGGATATGCAATGATAAAGGCGGCCATGTTTGACGAGGTTGATGAGGGAACAGCAATATTCAAGGTTGCGCCGACCCAAACGGATGTCCCTGTCGGGGCCGAGTTTGTAACCCTTGACAGTGACGGTTATCATCTTCCGAGCGACTGGTATTTAAGGCTGACCGGCAAGGCGTCAGAGATGCTGCGCGGTGAAACGCCGCTGTCTTCGGAAGTTCCGATAACACCTTAGTTATTACATGGATCGTCGTTATGAAAAATAGATAGTCAACAAAAATGGGCGGAGGATATATGGGACGGATATATAACGTACATGAAATTATTAAAATAATCTCGTTACAATGAATATTGATTGCTGTCTACAAGGATTCTTCCTCTTCGTGAAGCATGGCTAATGGCGGACTGGGTTAGATTCAGTTTTTCTGCCAATTGAGTTTGGGTAATCCCTAACTGATCCGTTGCCCAATAGAACAGTATGCTTCGAGTTTCCGTATTGTGCGTGCAAAAGGCAAAAGATTGAGAATTGAGATTGTAACCATTTTCCCGGGCCAGCCGATGACGCAGGGCGATAACCCTACCCAAACCTATTGACACACATAATATTGTGTGTTTGAAAAGGAGGTGTTCAATGGCTACCAACTTGGCAATAGATAATGAATTATTGAATGAGGCGTTAGAAATGAGCGGATTAAAAACCAAAAAGGAAACCGTCAACTTTGTGCTTAAGGAATTTATTAATAGACGTAAACAATTGGAAATAAAAGAAATATTTGGTAAAATGGATCCTGACCCTGATTATAAAAGGGGAAGAACCCGTTGAAAGTCCTTGTAGATACTCCAGTAAGGTATATTCAGGAAAGACTTAAGGACCTTTGGATAAGACGTTTAAGATAGAACCTGAATTTTGCACCACTTTGGTCAAATTCCGTGCAAGAATTTTTTTGCACGGATAATATTTCATTTAATATCTGCATCATCCGTGACCTATACCTACATTACAGACCCATAAATTGGTATCTGTCGCTCATTCTCGTCACATTCGAGACGCTGTCCAAGTCAAAGGCTTTTTTTGATCTGTTTGATTTTCTGTCCAATGGAAAAATGCTTGACATTTGCTATTAGCATGTTATGTTATTAGCATGCTTGCTATTGGCAAGCATTAATGGCGAAACCCATCTTTTTTTGGAGAGGAGAATATGTTGACGTACAAAAACAAACCCGCCCGTCCACGGAATTTATTGCAAAAACCGAACATAATCGCTAACCGCTTTACAAAAGCGCTAATAATCAGGAGATAAAATATGAAATTATTTTTGCTTACCGTAACTTCTTTTTTCATCGCCTATTCCGGTAAATGGGGCAATATCAAAGCATTCGAACCATACTCCCAATGGTTTTTGTGGATCGGTTTTTTCATGCTATGGCTTTGGCTGTTGAGCCATACGTATTATATCAGCGGACACAACTGGCCTGAAACAGACGACAAGCCTAAAAAAATCAGGCTGAACACACTGGACGCCTTGAAGGCGCTGGTGTCCTGGTTCAATGCTTTCCAAAGAACGTATGCCATCGCTCCGGGTCTTTACTATACCGGCGATCGATATGACCCTGAATTGCCCCTGTTGGTTACTTCCAATTATCATATGACTGTTTTTCTTCTATTGCGTGCCGTGCATGGATTTTCCATAAGACTGCTGGTGATAGACACAGACGGCATCAATGTCTGGTGCGCCGCCGGCAAAGGGGCCTTTAACAATACAGCCATCATGAAACAGATCAACCGCTTCCAAAACCATTTGATCGCAGATGGAAAAAAAATCGAACTGGTTTTGCCAAAACTTGCCTTATCTGGAGTCGATCTGCATGGGTTGAGACAAGAGGGGATACGGCCCGTCATCGGCCCTATCAAGACAAAAACCCTGCCGGCCTTTCTGTCCCAGACCAAGCTCGAGGATCAAACCCAGGATGTATTCCTGTTCGATTTCAAATCCAGGCTGTTCACCTGGTTGCCCGGACTGGTCCAATATATGCTATATGGCCTGATTCTGGTCATGGGGCTCTTGGGGATCGAGGCCTTTTGGGGATTGCGGGCGCCCATGGGAATCATTCCGCTGATCGCCCTACTGACTACGGTTTATCCGCTCTTATTTCCCTGGTTGCCCGGGCGCGGCTTCGCGGTCAAAGGATTGTGGCTCGCCGGAAGCGTGGGGGTTGCAATGGCCGGATCGGTTATTTTCAACCTCATGACGACCCATGAAGCCCTATCCGCAATTGTTTTCGTCTTTGCCGTGTCCATCTTTTTCGGATTGTCCTACACCGGGAATTCACCGGTCAGTAACTATACCCGGGTGCGGCGGGAAACCGCCCGTTTCCTACCCATAAATGTAATACTTTTTCTAACCAGTTTTGTTCTATATTTATTTTAAGGAGGATTTCAAATGATCCACATCGATCCAACAACCTGCACCGGCTGTGGTTCTTGTACAAAAGTTTGTCCCCATGGCGTTTTGTCCGTAGAAAAGCGCATCGCCCGGATTGATGCGGAAGAACGCTGCATCGAATGCGGAGCCTGTCAACTCAACTGTCCGGCACATGCCCTAACGGTTCAGAAAGGGACCGGCTGTTTGTTCATCATCATTAAGGAAGATATTTTGAAGCTGAATCCCGGGGCCTGTTCTTGTGGGTGAGACAAAGAGCGGTCCTTGACAATGGAAGACAGGATGGTATTGTAAAGAATAAAAGGGAGGGCAAAGTTGAAAAACAAACTACTAGTCCAAAGAACATATCACGCGTTTACCTATCTCTCGCGCAGAGTGGGTCGTCTGATGCGTGCTCAACTTTCGCCATGCCCCATCACGGTGCAGCAATGCTATGCGCTCGAGTCCTTGATGGAAGGCCACAAATCCATGAACTCCCTGGCCGAAGACGTGGCCATTCATCAGAGTACCCTGACCCGGATTGTGGAAAAATTGGAAAAACAAGGTTTGGTTACACGCACCCGCAAGACGGACAATCAACGAATGGTGACGGTTCAAATCACTGAAACCGGGAAGCAGATCCATGATCAGCTTTACCAGGAATCCTTGAAAATCATTGCAACGCTGCTGGATCAGGTTCCCACGGCCCAACATGAAACCCTCGTCGGCGCGCTGGAAACGGTGGTAAATCTTATCGACCCTGAAAATCAGGCCTTTCGAAGCGCTATGGAAATCTGCTGCGCAACAAATATAATCGGAGACATCCTGCCGATGAAAAACAAGTTCAAACCATAATTGGTGGCGGATCATGGTTGTTCGTTTCCCAAAGATCAAGATGTTTCAGGATTTTTTCGATTAATGTTGAAACCCGGTGTTTGGCAAGGTGATGGTGATACAGGCCATCCGGCCAGAAGCGGTTCAGGTCGTATCCGGGAATATCCCTTAACACGCATAGCCAAAACCGGCTATATTTATTACCGGATAAGGTTATTCCCGGAAATAACCATGACCACTGTGAGCCCATGATAGAGCGGGAGCATATCTTATTGCTCTTTCTGCCTTTCTCTTTTATTCATATCTCTGGCAGAGATTACCCAAATCAAGTTATGT
>PNOB01000227.1 GCA_013824585.1 Desulfobacterium sp.
ATCCGATCCATGAGGGAACCACCGGCATCCAGGCCATGGATCTTCTGGGACGGAAAGTCATCATGAAAAACGGAAAGGCCTTCTTTCTCTATCTGGAAGAGATCCGGAACCTGATCCAACAGACCAATCTTTTTCCACCTCTCCAGGCCCAATGCGCACAACTGGAGAATGCACTCAAAACCCTTGAACAGGTAACCGCGCATCTGACGGCCATTGCCATGGAAAAAGGAGCGGAGATCTTTCTGGCAGATTCCGCCTTGTATCTGGAGATGTTCGGCATCATCACCATCTCCTGGCAATGGCTTTTACAGGCTCTGGCCATCCAGAACAGCATCCGGGAAAATCCATCCAGGGCAGAATCCCAGTTCATGGAGGGAAAGATCTTCACCTGCCGATACTATTTTGCCTATGAGTTACCTAAAATAGAAGCCCTGGCAAAAAGGCTTATGGATAGTGATCCCATAACTGTAACAATGGACAGCCGGTATTTTGAGGATTGATGCGCAGGTTTTATTTTTCATACCAGACAAAAGCCAATTCGACATCATTTTTTGACCTGTCAGTATAACGAAGTTTCATTTGTACTTATTCTGTATATCTTCGTGTACTGATTTCCAGTCATGTAAGTTTTGCTCACCTGCTTTATAATGTTTTTCTAAATACCATGCTGACAGCTAAAATTAACCGCGCGCGCTTTATGCGTCGGCTGAATCTTTTTGAGCTGTGTCTTCTTGAGGGATCTCATGTACGATGCGCCCATTTTTCCATATTGGAATTTTATAATTGTTCTTTCTTGCATCCTCAGCGACTTTTGCGGCCGCCCTTTTTAAAGCTTTTAATCCCATCTCTGCATACCTGCTGTGTTTTTTCATATTATTTGCTCCGGTTCCTCTATAATCACTGGAATATTACCCGATGTGTCAAAAACAATCCATGAATCTGCTAATGGCTTATAGAGCATGTTAAAGTTTTCCCAGCTTCTCCTAAAACGTCTCTGAATAACATCCTCTGGGATATTATGACCACCACGGGCAACTCTCAGCTTTACTCGTTCAATAGCGAAATCGACAGAAGGAATTTTTAAAAAATATATTATAATTTCATATCCTTGTTTTTTCCATTCAGTGATTCTTTTAATGTACCCCCTGCCGCTGAGTGTTGTTTCAAAAGCAAATGATTCATTTTTACTTACAGAATCATCAATTTGCTTAATCATTATTCTTCCGGCTTTAAGAGCCATTTTTGCAGATTGAAAAGGAGAAAGCCCCTGAGCAATTAAATCGGCATTTATAAAATTAAGACACTCAGCTTCAACAGGAAGAAACTCATTCGCGAAAGTGGTTTTACCGGCTCCATTTGGTCCGGCAAGTATGTAACATTTCTTTTCCATAAATTAATTTTTTATATTTTTACTTCACAACGTTACAATGTACTACGTGAAGGGTAAAAAGACCTTCAAAAAAAGTCAAGGAAACACCGAACTCCGCTAATGAAAAAAAGCCGCCCCTTCACGTCAGATATAATTGTGTTAAGGCTGTTCCTTTTTCTGGGGCATTATTATACTTATAATTTTTTCTTGTGGATAAGAATTTTTTAATACTTCATTTAGTTTATTCCCAGTTGATTCTAAATATGCTATCGCTTCTTCAACATGCTCAATGACTTCTTGGGTGGATCGTTGAAGTATAGTAAAAAGTCGATTTCCTAATGATTTTTCAAGGTGATCCATTGAATAATCACCTCCTTCTTTAATCCCTTGAAGTTCGAGTTTGGCCTGTACCTCCTGAAAATGTATTGTTGACCGAATATTTATAGCATCCAACGCCGTTTTATATTTTTCTTCAGCTATCGAGAGTTCTCCTAAAAGATTTACGTCATCCATCCCGAGTAAAAAAGATAGATTCTCAAACTTAATTGATATATCATTTTTATCCAAATATAGCGATGCAAACGCTTGTAAATAAGCTGAGAAAATTATATTAAGGTGTTTCCCTTTTATAACCCAACCAACAGCAATACCAGCTAAAAAAATAAAGCCCACAAGTATCATTTTCTCCAAAATTTTCATTTATAATAATCTTAGTCCTAACATAGATTAGGCATACAAACAGACTTAATCAAAAGCAAATTAACCGATTACGCTGATCAATTTATTCATAATTACAAAACCATAAAAGGCTATTGAGTTATATTGAAAAGTGAAAAAATGCTTTTAATTCGTGATTATTTTTCTTTTCCTGCACAGCACACTTTTCAAAAATAACAATATTACGATCCTTATCGAATTGTTACACTCAAAAATACTCACGGTTGAATCCGGCAAAAGCGGATTGGACATACCAAGTGTTTTGTAAACCGATATTTCATATAATCACAATTTATTATTGCCGACAAGGGGTTATTAAAAATTGGCAGGTACTGTTTCAAATCAATATATGAACGGTAATCTGTTGGGTGCAAGCAGAACTGCTGGGTACCCGTTCTCTGGGTGCCGGATCAGGTCCGATGACGACGGATGTTTGTTTGAATTCCCGGATAGAGCGGAATGAATGATTTTATAGCGAAGTCGTTCACTGTCTGAATGGATTAGGGATCGTTAGCAAAAAACAGAATTAACTATCGGATGTCATTTTATGTAAATAAAATTGAAAAACTTGATTGTTCATTTTATTTTCGCATCCTGTTTTTTGCTTACGAGCCCTTATTCATGAGTTTGAACGACGAAGTCTTAAAATTATTCATGGAGCGGTGGCCGTTTGTACGACACCCCCCTTGATCCCCCCTCGAAAAAGGGGGGAATTGTTATATTTGATTTCTCCGTTTCATAGGGGTCATACCTGTCATTGGGATTGTCATGCCTGATTCTTCTTTATGAATGAAATTAATCCATTTTAAAAAAACTTTTTCCTGATCTGTCATCCCGAATACGGTTATCTGCACCCGCAGATTCAACTTGACAAATTTCATCCAATTCGATAAACGCTGTTTATCCATACAAACTGTGGTTTTATCCATAATATCTGAATAATAGTGAAAGTTGCCGGGCTGGCTGGATAAGATTGCCCGGCTTTTTAATTTACGGGTAACCGGCTGCTTTGAAATGTCTGTTACTCCAAAAACCCGGATCATTTTGTCCGGATGAAAAAACTTTTTCCCAACGTGAAAGGAGGCTCTATGCGAAGGATGCTTTTCTTATTATGCATGATCGGCATGGTTGTTTTAGTACCCATGCAGGCTCTTGCAGTAGATGTGGCCAGTATTGAAAAGCCGACATCAATGCAGACACTCTATTTTGAACCGGTTGAGATACTGGTTCAGTTTAAAGATGGGGCTGCGCCTAAGACTTTTCGTGCAGTTCTCAATTTTTCTCATGATATTACCAACAGGTTTGTGCCGGTGGATAACGGCATGAGAGCCCTTATCGATCCGGCAGATGGACTTCAGATTAAAGACCCGGGCGAATTCTTTCTTGCTGGTTTCAATTTTCTGACAACATCCACAAAGAATAAATCCGGCAGAAAAGATATTGATGCAAGGATATTTCAGGTAAAAGAAGGGGGTGACGAAGATACAGTCATCACCACAATCCTTCAGACATCGGATCTCCATCACCACGGATACGGATACGGGCCTTTTCTGGATTACTCACCGGATACGCTGAATGACGACAGCGTAACCGGCGGATATGCAAGGATCGCAACCGTGATCAACCAGGTACGGGCCGAGCAGGCAGCAAAAGATGTTCCGGTCATGCTGTTTGATTCCGGCGACTTCCTGATGGGAACCAACTATGACCTGACTGCATCCAATCCCCTTGCCTTTAAATTCTTCACCATGATGGACTATGATGCAATCACTCTTGGCAATCATGAGTTTGACTGGTCACCGGCCGGACTTGCCATGCTGCTGTCCAATGCTTTAACCAATGGTTTTAACGTGCCTGTCCTTGCAACCAATATGGTGACGGACAGTGGAAATCCGGCTGATAACGGACTGGAATATTTTCGATCCATCGGCAAGATTTCCGGTAAGAGTGTGATCGAGCTGGACAACGGTCTGAAGGTCGGTCTCCTGGGACTGATGGGCGAGGACGCGGATGAAAAAGCTCCGATCGCCCCGCCTGTGACATTCAACCATGATTATGATTTTATTCAGAGTCAGGTGGATGAACTGAAAAACAGTGATGGCGCCCAATTGGTTGTTGCACTTTCCCACGCCGGCGTCAGCAGTTCCGGAATCGGTGACGATGCAAACCTGGCCAATGGGGTTGATGGAATCGACCTGATTGCATCCGGCCATGAGCATACTGCTACACACGAGGCATTCGATGAATCCGGGACACTGATCTTTTCACCCGGCGAATATGGCGAATACGTAAGCCGGATGGATATTGCATACAGTATTTCCCAAGGCCGGATTGTGGATTCCAAATTCGCCCTGATCTCAGTCGATGATTCCATCCCGGGTGATCCCTATGTTCAGGGTATGATCGAATTTTACAATGACAGTATCAATGCCAGTCTGTTCCCCGTCCTGGGCGTGGAGCTAGGTTCTCCCATATCCAGAACCGATTTCAGCCTGACCCTGCTGTCCTTGCAGGAATCCGGTCTCGGCAACCTGGTAGCGGATGCAAGTCGAACCATCGCCAGCCAGTTGGCAGTCTATTCTGCTGATCCGACACCGTTTGCGTTCAGCGTCGTTCCGAGCGGAGTGATCCGTCACAACATCGATCCGGGCAAAACTGGATATATCACCTTTGCGGATATCTATAACACACTGCCGCTCGGCATCTCTCCGGATCAAACCCAGCCGCTTCCGGGTTATCCGCTCATGTCCGTGTACCTGACAGCAGGCGAGATCCGGAATGTTCTGGAAGCCGGGCTGACCCTGGCGCCTCAGCTGGGTTCTGATTATTTCCTTAATTTTTCAGGGGTCCGGGTGGAGTATGATATCACAAAGGCACCTATTTTACAGGGAGTAACCAGCATCAACCTCTGCGGCAATGCCTTGCCCGCACCATATGGAGATGAAGATCTTTTCTGCACCTCCTGTGATACAGAGATGGATCTTGCCAGTGCAGACCTGTACAGATGCGTTGTTGATCTGTATGCCATGCAGATGATGCACGTCATTACAAGTGCGAGCGGTGGCAATCTCCCCATTGTTCCAAAACATGCAAACGGCAACCCCATTAATATGGGAAGTCCGGCAGATTATCTGCAATGCCGGATTGATGCTGACCCTGCCAAATCAGGCGTGCAGGAACTGAAGGAATGGATGCCTTTGTTGCATTTTCTTGGCAGCGTCTTCCCAGCTTCAGGATCCGGGATACCGGAAACTGTCTATGGAAGCGAGGGTATTGCAATGGGACGTGTTGCAACTCCCTGATTGGAAACAAAATAGAATATGATTCAATTTTAAAAATGACAGGGGCGGTGTCCATGCAGACCTGCCCCTGTCACTCCAAACCCAAAAGCCTTCTCAACAGAAAAAATCAGGATTCAAACCGACACGACTCCCTGGTGCCAGCTGCTCCAGAAAAAACCCGCCCCCGATTCCAGGCCAATATCCTGCAATAAATAATAATCCGCTCTTTTTACCCGGCCATTCGGGACAGAAATGAATCCGCCCGGCATGATCATCAAATGTTTTCCATCACCCTTATTTTCACAGGGAATGGCAGCTTTTTATTGACTGTTGTTGAATTTATCACAAAATAAACTTATCATTGACCTATGTTCAAAGGTTTTCGCCTCTGCACATGCCAAATTGTATGGTTTTTAGAAACAAATTTTAGATAAAAGGTCAATCAATCAGTGAAAAAGAAGAATAGAAGCTTTCTGAAAAAAATCGGTTCGCTGCCCGAAAAAGCAGTGCAGACATTATTGAACGATATCCCCACCCGGATTGTGAACAGCAGCTATAATATGTACAGCAACCTGCAAAAAGGGCAGCTCAGTATGGGGCTGCCTGTATCCAGTCAGTTGATTGATACGCATCAGCAGCTTCAGAACCGGGCGGCTGCAAAACTGGCGCTGACCCTGTATCATATCTTTATCAAGACAACCGATAAACGGATTCCCCGAAAAATGATCAAGCACATTCTGCTGGAAGAATTGCTTCGCAATCATCTGGTTCTGGCCGAAAATGTGATCATTTTAAACAGAGAGGAGCTTACCTGGCTCATCCTTACCCATTTCAAAATCAAAGAGATGTACCTGGAACCTATTTTGACAGAGGCCGCGCGCCGGATGATTCTGCGGGAGACCCTTCAGGTGAAACAGCCGCCTGCCTATTTTGAAAGCAAAATTGATGAAAAAGAAGCCAATGGCCGAGGTGATTATGAAATCGTCTATTACCGTGACTATACGGATGAGGGAAAAGAGATCGGATTTCAACGGCTGGTAAGCATCGAGTCTGTTACCACGGCCGACAGCCGGCCGTCGGTTGTTCTGGTGCCTGGTTTTGCCAATAACAGCCGTTGCTATAATCTGAACAACCGTTATTCCATTGCCAAAGACCTGGCAGACATGGGGTACTGGACATACCTTTTCGATCCCCGGGGAGTGGGCATCAATGAAGGGAAATTTGATCCCTATTACACCATTGACACCCTGATTGACCATGACCTTCCCACAGTGGTCAAATTCATCCACAAACGCAGCAAAGGCAAACCGTCTATCCTGATAGGGCACAGCATGGGCGGAATCATTTCGGAAAATATGGTCCTGAACTGGAGCCTCAGAAAAAACCTGTATGATAACCAGGCGCTGGATGAAGCGACCAAAAAACAACTGGATAAAATTCTTCCGGGAGAAGAAGAAGCAGAATCCAATCTGTCCATGGTGAAAGGGATCATCACCCTCGGATCACCCAAATTTTTCAAGAAAAACACTCATCTGGTATTTCCCTCCGGATTATGGCTCAACCATATTGCACGCATGTTGCGGCTGCGGTATGTTCCGATAAAGGAAATGTTCTGGCTCATCACCCAGCCTCCTATCCTGAAACAGC
>PNOB01000228.1 GCA_013824585.1 Desulfobacterium sp.
GACAATCATTCCAGGCATAGGTGCAGTAAGTGGCGTCCCTTTTGCAGAGACTTTGGATGGTGCGGATGGCGCTTGTGCTGGTGCGGCGGCAACAGGTACAGGCGCTGAAGGAGCTGCCGGAGCAACAGGTGCTACTGGAGCTGCCGAAATAACCGGTGCAGCCGGAATTTTCGGCACTGCCGGAGCTTTCGGAACCTGAACAGCCGGTGCGATCTTTTCAGGCTGCGCATAACGGATAACCGGTGATCCTCCGATCTCCTCCACACCAACACTAAAATATTCGTCATCTACATAAACTTTGAATTCACGAAGATTGTCTCCCTTTTCCGGAGCATCTTTTTTCTTTTCGACAAGTTCACCCTTGCGTGCCTTGATCATCATCTCCTGCTCTTTGAGCGCTTCTGCAAGAGACTTGGCCATAACATCTTTGGGTGGCTCTTCTTTTCCATATTTCCAATTTAAAAACTTCTTCCCGGTTACCGGGAAAATGGCATATAGAATTTCATCATCAATATCAACCGCCAGACCTTTTACCTCTTCCTGGGCTTTTGCCAGTTCCGGTTTCAGAACTTCGGCCGGCCTGCAGGTTATGGGCTTTTCTCCGCGGGAATATCCCTTGAGGGCTTTCTTTTGAACCTCCGGATTAATCGGTACTGCCGTCTTCCCATACAATCCATAGCAGAGATCCTTCACCTGCTCCGTGATCTTCTTGTACCTTTCATTTTTATCATCAAAAAGCACATTGTTTACGGTCTGAATACCGACAATCTGGCTGGTAGGCGTCACCAATGGAATCTGCCCAAGGTCTTTTCTTACTCTCGGCAGTTCTTTGTAGACTTCATCAATTTTATCCAGGGCATCCATGTCCCGGAGCTGGTTCACCAGGTTTGAAAGCATTCCCCCGGGCGTCTGATGAAGCAGAACATTGATGTCAATGATTGACGCCTTGTTGTCTGCCAGCAGATGACTGTATTTGGGCATGATTTCTTTTTCCAGGATCTCATTGATCTCTGCCAGTTGTTTGATATCAAATCCCGTATCCCGGTTCGTGCCGATCAGTGTCATTACCAGAGGCTCAATGGCCGGATGGGATGTTCGATAGGCATAGGGAGACATACAGGTATCAATGATATCAACCCCTGCCTCAACTGCTTTTAAATGTGACATGGAAGAAAGACCGGCTGTGAAGTGGCTGTGAAGATGTATCGGTACCGATACTTTTGCCTTAATCGCCTTGATCACATTATAGGCATCATAAGGTGCAATCAGCCCTGCCATATCTTTGATACAAATGGTATCTGCACCCATTTTTTCAAGGGCCTTTGCCTTGTTCACGTAATAATCAATATTATACACATCACCCCCAAGCCGGGGCTCGGTCATGGTATAACAGATACAGCCTTGAAAATGTTTTCCGCATTTTTTAATAACCGGTACAACGGTTTCAAAATTTCGATAGTCGTTCAGTGCATCAAACGTTCTGAATATATCCATTCCGTTCGCGGCAGCTCTCTCAACAAAAGCTTCGGCAAGGTCATCTGCATAATTTCGATACCCTACCAGATTCTGTGCACGGAGCAGCATGGAAAAAGGGGTTTTCTTAAAATATCGTTTCAGGGTTCGTATCCGTTCCCAGGGATCTTCGTTCAGAAAACGGTGCATGGTATCAAAAGTGGCTCCACCCCATGTTTCCGTCGCCCAAAAACCAACCTCGTCCATAAGCTCAGCAACCGGAATCATATCCTCGGTTCGCCCTCTGGTTGCAAACAAAGACTGGTGACCATCACGCAGGGTCACATCCATGATCTTAAGAGGATTTTCCGCTGGTTTCCTGTCCTTGCTGTAATTCATGGCGGTCATTACGACTTTGCTATGTTCACTCATCTTCTTGTTCCCCCCCTTGAGTTGTTTGAATTATCGTATTTTCGATCCGTGAAAAGATTTCAATTGCATCATGGTCCGCATATTCATCATAGACTGCCGACCACTCAGCCCCCAGAAATTGAAACCAGTAGAAGCAGTTTCCGACATTTTCGGCTGAGTCGGACTCGTAGACTGCATAGGCGCCATCTCTTCCTCGGTTTTTATATAGGCCAGCACCGCAGAAACAGCTGCGGCTATTTTCTTTTCTTTCATGTTCAGAAATCCTTGTTCCGATGATTCACTTCAATTTTACAGAGGTATATTCCCATGTTTTTTCGGTGGTGAAATCTCCCGTTTTGCACACATAATTTCAAGTGCGTCTATCAATCTCGGCCTGGTATCACTGGGAACAATCACTGCATCAATATATCCGCGCCTTGCTGCACAATATGGATTTGAAAAGAGATCTTCGTACTCTTGAATCTTCTCTTTTCTTTTTAAAGCAGCATTATCCGCAGCATCGATCTCTTTCTTATGAATAACATTGGCAGCTCCTGCCGCACCCATAACAGCAATCTGAGCACTCGGCCAGGCAAAAGCCATGTCCGCACCCAGATCTTTGGAACACATGGCCAGATATGAACCACCGTAATCCTTTCGGGTAACCAGTAACAGTTTCGGAACCGTTGCCTCTGAGTAGCACCAGAGCAGTTTTGCACCATGCCTGATAATTCCTCCCCATTCCTGATTGCTGCCCGGCAGATATCCTGGAACATCCGCGATGGTCAGTATCGGAATATTAAACGCATCACAGAACCGGATAAACCTTGTGGCTTTATCCGATGCATCAATGTCCAGACAACCTGCAAGGTTTTCCGGCTGATTGGCAATAATGCCGATACTTCTGCCATTCAATCGTGCAAAGCAGACAATGATGTTTTTTGCAAAATATTGATGGGGTTCAAAGATCTCTCCATTATCAACAATGGATGTAATCACTTTTTTCATATCATAGGATTGATTCGGATTGTCCGGAATAATCGTGTCCAGATCCGGATCCGTCCTTCTGGGATTGTCCCCGGTATTCACAATCGGCGGATCTTCCATGTTGTTTGATGGGATATAGGAAATCAGTTTCTTGATCTGCGCTATCGCATCCTCATCACTCTCGCATGCAAAATGGGAAACCCCGCTTTTTTCATTATGCGCCATGGCACCGCCCAGATCTTCGAAAGAAATCTCTTCACCGGTTACGGACTTAATAACCTGTGGGCCGGTTATGAACATGTAACTGCTGTTCTTTACCATGAAAATCCAGTCTGTCATTGCCGGAGAATAGACCGCTCCACCGGCGGTAGTGCCCATGATCGCTGAAATCTGAGGAATGACTCCTGAAGATCGAGCATTTCTGAAAAAAATCTGACCATACCCGGAAAGCGCATCAACACCTTCCTGAATTCGGGCACCACCGGAATCATTCATTCCGACAATCGGAACCCCTGCCTTGAGGGCCATATCCATTACCTTGCAGATCTTCTTTGCATGCATCTCGCCCAGGCTTCCGGCCCTTGATGTGAAATCCTGGGAATAGGCAAATACCGGTCGTCCATCCACCAGGCCATGGCCTGTAATCACGCCATCGGATGGAATTTCCACCTTTTCCATTCCAAAATTTACACATCGATGCTCAACAAACATGTCAATTTCCCGAAAGGTTCCGGAATCAAAAAGCAGATGTAATCTTTCCCGTGCATTCAGTTTGCCTTTTTCACGCTGGCCGGCAACTGCTTTTTCCCCGCCCATTTGAAGAATCTTTTTTTCTCTCTCTTTCAGATCCTTGATTTTGTCAGCAACAATACCCATTATTATATTCCTTTCTTCTTACATTGGTATCTAACCAAAGATAATAACTATTTTACCGCACTGATTCATTAATCATAAGGGGACAGATTTCTATATTGGACGTCAATTGTCAAGCAAAAACAGCAACCTTTTTGCAGCCGCTGTTGGAGAGGCCTCCCCTTTTTCAACAGCAGCCAAAACGCCCGGAAGCTCCCTTTTCACATGTCGATTCTTTTCAAACCGTTCCTGAAGCCCCTCCTCAATGAGCGACCACATCCAGTCAAGAGACTGTCGTTTTCGCTTCACACTCAATTCATTGGCCATCATGGTTTTCTCACGATGGGATAAAATCATATCCCAGACCCTGTCCATACCGGAATGCTCAAGTGCGCTGCATGTCTGAACCGGGGGAGACCAGACAGCGGATGAAGGTCTCAGCAGATGAAGGGCATTCTCATATTGTTTTCTAGCCAGTTGTGCTTTTTTGATATTGTCGCCATCGGCCTTGTTAATCACAATGGCATCGGCCAGTTCCAATACCCCTTTTTTAATTCCCTGCAACTCATCGCCCGCCCCTGCCAGCATCAGCACCAGAAAAAAATCCACCATGGATGCAACCGCAGTTTCAGATTGACCAACCCCTACGGTTTCAACAATAATAATGTCAAAACCGGCAGCTTCACAGAGAAGCATTGCCTCTCTTGTTTTCCGGGCAACACCGCCAAGGGTTCCCCCTGAAGGGGATGGCCGGATAAATGCGTTTGGATCAATGGACAATCTTTCCATACGGGTTTTATCCGCCATGATGCTTCCACCGCTGCGCTTGCTGCTTGGATCAACAGCAAGCACTGCGATCCTATGCCCTTTCCCGGTTAGATAGATCCCGATACTTTCGATAAATGTACTCTTGCCCACACCGGGAACGCCGGTAATCCCAACCCGAATGGCCTTGCCGGTATACGGCAATAAAAAGTCGAGCAGTTCTCCGGCAATCTGTTGATGGAGAGGCAGCGAACTTTCAATCAGGGTAATTGCCCGTGATAAAAGCCGCCGATCTCCATCCAGCAAACCTTTTTTATAGATCTCCACCTGCTCTTGATTGATCTTCTGCGGCATAAAACCAACACAGCCTGAAAATTATATTTTTTCTTCGATCGCTGCAAGCACCTTACTGGCTGAATCCACAATGGATGTCCCGGGTCCGAATATTCCGACCACGCCTGCTTCATACAGGAACTTATAATCACCAGGAGGGATAACCCCGCCCACAACCACCAGTATATCTTCAGCACCATTTTCTTTCAGTGATTTGATCAATTCCGGAACCAGTGTTTTATGCCCTGCGGCCAGACTGGAAGCACCCACGACATGAACGTCATTTTCAATGGCCATCTTTGCTGCTTCCTGAGGAGTCTGAAACATCGGGCTGATATCCACATCATATCCAAGGTCTGCAAATGCGGTTGCAACCACCTTGATTCCCCGGTCATGACCATCCTGTCCCATTTTGGTAACCAGAATTCTGGGACGGCGTCCATGCTTTTCCTTAAAGGCCTTGGTACGCTTTTGAATCGAGTCAATTACCTCGCTTGCGCCATATTCGGAAGCATATACTCCTGAAATACACTGGGTGGTTGCTGCGAAACGGCCAAAAACTTTTTCCATGGCATCCGATATTTCACCTACCGTAGCCCGAAGCCGGACGGCCTTCAATGCAACCTCAAGAAGATTACCATCTGATTTCGCTGCTGCGGTAATATCATCCAGTGCTTTCTGAACCGCCTTCTGATCCCTTTTGGATCGAATCTCTTTTAAACGCGCCACCTGCTCATCGCGGACGGAAGCAGAAACCTCCCGAATTTCAAAATTCATTTCCCCTTCAACCCGGTATTTATTCACACCCACAATCACATCCTTACCCTGATCGATCCTTGCCTGCTTGCGAGCAGCCGCTTCCTCAATCCGCATCTTGGGCATCCCGGATTCAATCGCCTTTGCCATACCCCCCAGCTCTTCGACCTCATCGATAATTTTCTGGGCTTCATTGATAATACTGTTGGTAAGGCTCTCCACATAATATGACCCGGCCAGAGGATCGACCGTATGACAGATTTGAGATTCTTCCTGAACCACAATCTGGGTATTTCTGGCAATCCTTGCTGAAGAATCGGTTGGCAGTCCGACAGCCTCATCAAAAGAATTGGTATGCAGGGACTGTGTTCCTCCGAGTGTGGCGGATAGGCACTCCAGTGTTGTCCGGATGATATTATTGTAAGGATCTTGTTCGGTCAGGCTCCAACCGGATGTTTGACAATGTGTCCTCAACATGGTTGATTTTGAATTTTTCGGATTGAATCTGCTGACAATCCGATGCCAAAGGAACCGGGCAGCACGAAGCATAGCGATCTCCATAAAAAAATTCATGCCGATTCCAAAGAAAAAAGACAACCGGGGGGCAAATGTATCAATATCCATCCCGGCTTTTAATGCAGCTTTTATATATTCCAGTCCGTCCGCCAGGGTAAATGCGGTCTGCAGCACAGAATCCGCTCCTGCCTCCATCATATGATAACCGCTGATACTGATCGTATTGTACTTGGGCATATGCTGAGAGCAAAAAGCCATGATATCGGAAACAATCCGCATGGATGGCTGAGGCGGATATATATAGGTGTTTCGGGTCAGATACTCTTTTAAAATATCGTTTTGAATGGTTCCGTTCAGTTGTTCATGTTTGACTCCCTGCTCTTCCGCTGCAACAATGTATGATGCGAGGATTGGGATTACAGCCCCATTCATGGTCATGGAAACAGACATCTTATCCAGAGGGATCTGATCAAACAGGATCTTCATGTCCTCAACCGAATCAATGGCCACGCCGGCCTTACCGATATCACCGGCAACCCGCGGATGATCTGAATCATACCCGCGATGGGTTGCCAGATCAAAGGCAACGGAAAGCCCCATCTGGCCAGCAGCTAGATTTCGGCGATAAAATGTATTGGATTCCTTTGCCGTGGAAAAACCAGCATATTGACGGATTGTCCAGGGACGGCCCACATACATGGTCGCCATGGGTCCTCTTACATACGGGGACATACCGGGGAGCGTATTAACGCATTCAAGCCCCTCAATATCCTCTGCCGTGTAGAGCGGTTTTACCTTGATCCCTTCGGGAGTGACCCAGTCCAGGGTGTCTACGGATTTTCCCTTGAGCTCCTTGGTCGCCAATGCTACCCATTCTTTTTTTTTCGGATGTTCAGACATGATTCTTACTCCTTATAAAATAT
>PNOB01000229.1 GCA_013824585.1 Desulfobacterium sp.
CGGAAATAACGGAAGTTGCTTTTGCACACATACCCAATATACGCATGGAATCGTACGGAGTTTATACAAACAAACTGCCTGCCTGTATGATGAGGGGTGTAGGGAACTCGCAATTCAATCTGATTTTCGGACATGTTGTGGATATGCTGGCTGAAAAACTGGAAATGGACCCGATCGATCTGGCAATAAAGAATTTTGGACATGAGTGGGGGTCCCGCCCGGATAAAAGTCTGGTCGCGGTTTTGAATCAGGGAGCGGAAAAAATCGGCTGGCGTGAAAAGCGCCATAAACCCGGGGTCTATAAAGGTACTCAAAAACGCGGAGTCGGCTTTTCTTTTCATCCTGCATGGCATGCCGAATGGCAGGAAACCCGGAGGGGTGAGATACAGGTGGGTATCACTTTAAATACGGACTGTACTGTCATGCTTGAAGCGCCTACTGTTGAAACCGGTACCGGATCCAATACCTGCAATGTGCTGGGTTGCGCAGAGGCACTGTGCTTTCTGGGTATTAAGATAGATGATATCCACTGGTCCCATGTTGTGGATACTGAAACCAGTATGAAGGATTGTGTACAGACAGATAGCTCGGTTTCCTATCTTCAATCTGAAGTGATCGCTCATGCTGCCAGGGATTTAAAAAATCGACTTATCGAAAAGGCAGCCTTGGTGATGAAACAAAAACCAGAAGATCTGGATATTGCTGACGGGCGTGTGTTTTCAAAAAGTTCGGATAACATGACAGTTAAGGAATTAATGAATTCCGGGGATCTGGCACCTCTGGTTATCCGAAAAAGCAGGTTGCCGAATAGTGAAAAAACAGGAGTCCCTTATATAGCCACTTTTTCAGAAGTTGAAGTGGATACAGACACGGGAAAAGTTAAAATTTTGAAAATTGTAATCGTTAATGATTGCGGGACGGTGATGTACGCTTCCGGAGCAGAAGCTCAGCAAATCGGCGGCCAGTGTATCGGTGTCGGCGAAGCGCTGACGGAAGAAATTATCTATGATGAAGAAACCGGTGTTCCCCTAAATTTTAACTTTATCGATTACAAAATTCCAACAATGGCGGATATGCCGGATATCGATCCGGTTTTACTCGAAGTATGGAAGGGCGCTGGAGAGTATGGCGCCTGCGGGATTGGCGAGGGTACGGTGACCTGTACGCCGAGATCTGTTTTGAACGCCATTTATAATGCTATTGGTGTCAGAGTGAATGATATCCCGGTCAAGCCTGAGAAAGTACTCAAGGCTCTGGGAAAGGCGTGAGGAGCAGATATGAAAAAATTTAATTATATAGCAGCCGCTACACTGAAACAGGCAGAATCCCTCTTATCCAAAGTATCGAAAGCCCGGAAGGGAAAATCCGTAAAAATAATCGCCGGCGGAACCGATTTGCTCGGTGTTCTTAAGGATAACATTCATCCTGAAAGCCCGGATACGATCATTGATCTAAAAAGTATTCAGGGTCTGAACTACATTCAGGATGACAGGAAAAGCCTTCGTATCGGCGCGCTGACCACACTTCAGGAAATTGCCGCAAATAAAACGATTCAAGAAAACTTCAATCTGCTTGCACTTGCAGCACGCTCTGTCGCTTCACCGCAGATCAGAAATATGGGAACCATCGGCGGAAATATCTGCCAGGAACCCAGATGCTGGTATTATCGTGCTCCGGACAATCTTTTCTATTGCCTGAGAAAAGGCGGAACCAAATGCAGCGCCGTTCTCGGAGAAAACCGCTATCATTCTATTTTCGGCGGTATTCGCGCGGGTTCTCCCTCATGCACGGATACCTGTCCGGGCCATGTTAAAATATCGACATACATGAGTGAAATGAGAGCCGGAAAAATCCGTAAAGCCGCAAATACAATACTTTCAAATAATCCCATGCCTGCATTGACCGGGAGGATCTGTCCGCATTATTGCGAGTCTGCCTGCAACCGGCGTAATTTTGACGAATCTGTTTCCGTTCGATCTGTAGAACGTTTTCTGGGAGATTACATTCTGGATCATGCAGCCGGATTGATGAAGGCACCTGAAAAAAAATCAGCTAAAAAAGTAGCCATTGTCGGATCAGGGCCCGCAGGACTTTCCGCAGCCTATTATTTAAGGATACAGGGATATAATGTAACCGTGTTTGACAAAATGCCTGAAGCCGGAGGAATGCTGACATATTGTATCCCGGGCTATCGTCTGTCAAATGATGTTGTGAGAAAGCAGATAAAAGCATATGAAAAAATGGGTATTCAATTCATACTGAATACAAACATCGGGGAAAAAGGGAAAACACTCCGTGATCTCCGGAAAAAATTCAACAGCGTGTTTCTTGCCACCGGAACCTGGCAGCAAAAAGATCTCAAGCTCGATAAATCCGATCTGCTCACCTCTGGCATGGATTTTTTGACCCGCATTGAACAATATAAAAAACAATCTCCTGGCAATAAAGTGCTGGTCATTGGCGGAGGAAATGTTGCTGTTGATGTTGCTATCAGTGCTTTGCGGATTGGTGCAAAAGAAGTTACAATGGTTTGTCTCGAAGATAGAGAGTCAATGCCGGCTTTTCCTGAAGAAATCAGACAGGCTGTTCAGGAAGGTGTAAAGATTATGAATTCATTGGGTCCATTTAAAATTTTAGAATGTAAAGGTCAGTTAACCGGAATGGAATTTACGCGCTGTACACAGGTTTTCGATGAGCATGGATGTTTTCATCCATGTTTTGATCTGTCGAAAAAGGAAATTGTGCAGGCGGATAGAATCATCGTGGCCATTGGTCAATCTGCAGAGCTGGCCTATGCTGGGAAGTTAATCAAAACAGACAGGGGATTGATTACTGTTCACCCGGAAACAGGCGCTACCAATATTTCCGGTGTATTTGCAGGTGGAGATGTGACCAGTGGTCCTTCGTCTGTTATTACAGCCGTTGCTTCAGGACGAAAAGCCGCAATATCAATAGACGCTTTTCTCTCAGGTGATAAAAACAAGGAGAGCTCTATCGAAAAACAGGCCCGCAAACATGAGTTTTTAGATACTCACATCCATTCATATGACAGAAGTGAAAGAGTAGAAGCGTTATGCGTTCAGAGTTCATGTAAGGGTCTTGATGCGGAAGATCATTCTACTCTACATAAACAGGCCGTAGAATCCGAGATACAGCGTTGTTTAAATTGCGGCTGTGTGGCTGTTAATGCTTCGGATCTTGCTCCTGCGCTTATCGCCCTTGATGCAATAATCATAACGACCAAAAAGGCTGTCAATGCTGAGGATTTCTTTTCCATTGAAAAGATTTTAGATTCTGATGAGATTGTTACAGAAATTAAAATTCCAGTTCAGAAGCAAAAGGGTGTCCAGAACTATCTCAAGTTTAGAATTCGAAATGCAATTGATTTTCCGATCGTTAGTTTAGCATCTGTTCTGAATTCTAATAAAGGTCAATTCGCCAACACAAAAATAGTTCTGGGTGCTGTGGCCCCAGTTCCGTTGAGAATGCATGCTGTTGAAAAATATTTAAACGGAAAAGAAGCTACAGAAGCAGTAGCAGAAGAGGCAGGAGAGATTGCAGTAAGAAATGTGAAACCGCTTTCAAAGAACAGATATAAAATTCAAATTATGAAGGCATTGATTAAGAAAACAGTTCTTGAAATTAATGAATAATAGCAATTACTCTGCCAGTGTTGTCTCAAACACATTTTGGACCACCGACGTGGGCTTTTTTTCCACCCACGTATCGACACTCAAGGATGCCTACAAGGATCAGTCGCGCCGCTGGCTGCTCGTCGTCGTTCTCAGTTTCGTCGCCTCCAGAATCTTCTACGCACTGGTCTACGGTCTCAAGTTCGAGGACAGCTCCCTCCTCAACTACATGCAGTTCATCGATCCCCTTCTTCTCCGAACCGATCTCGCGCGCAGCATATTTTATCTCTGTGACCAGCCTCCACTCTTCAACCTCTTTCTCGGTGTTGTCCTCAAGACGTGCGGCGCACACACCAACGTGGCCTTCCACGCGACGTATCTATCGTTCGGGCTCGTGCTGGTCGCCAGCATGTATCTCCTCCTCGTAAGGGTTCGCGTTGCGCCCCCGTTCGCGGCGGTGGTGGCGATCATTTTCACCATCTCACCGACTACGCTGCTCTACGAGAACTGGCTCTTCTATACCTATCCGGTCGCCTCGCTGCTCTCGGTTTCGGCCCTGTTTCTGTACCGTTTTCTCAGCGAAAAAAGGCTGTGCGATGCGGTCGTGTTCTTCTTTCTGGCGGCCTCGATCGTGTTGACGCGCGGCATCTTTCACATCGCATGGCTGCTCCTGCTTGTCTTCGCGCTCTTGGTCTTCTCGTGGCCGGAACGCCGCCGCATTTTGTTCGGAGCAGCGGGCCCAATCGTGCTGGTCGTCGCGTTCTACCTCAAGACCCTACTCATCTTCGGCAGCCTCCTCGCCGGGCAGACGTACCAGCAAATCAATTTCGCGGTCATGACGGTCTCCCGCCTTCCCGCGGAACAGCGCCAAGCCCTGATTAAGGAGGGCAAGCTGACGCCAGTCACGACAACCTCTGCGGATTCTCGCACCTCGTTCCGGAAGTTCGATCGCTACATTCCAAAGCATGTTACAACCGGCGTCCCGATGCTCGATAATCAGAGAAAATCCACAGGTTATACCAATTGGCAGTATGGTTCAGTGCCCAGCATCGGGGCGCTTTTCGCCAGAGATGCGCGTGTTGTCGACGGTCTCTATCCTGCGCTTTACTGGCAGGCGGTACTGGAGAATCTCCGCAGATATTCGTTCGTTTCGTCGTTCACGTACCCGTTCAGCTCTAACCGTTCCCCAAACGAGCAGAAGATCCGGCACCTCGTCCGTGCCTACGACCGCTACCTCAAGGGGGTGACGACGTTCTATCAGTCGGCCCCAGGCCTTATCGTTGGATTCGTGGCCTCGCTTGTGTTCGCCATGACACTCGTAATCCGCTGGCTCTGGCGTCGCTGTCCGGCCGCCGATGCGCCCCGCATGCTGACGGTGGCCTTCTGCCTGTTCAATATCGTCTATGTGTCGGCTGTGACGCTCCTATTCTCGTACGGAGATCATAGCCGCTATCGGTTCAAGGTGTCGCCATTCTACTGCATCCTCTTCGCGATGCTGCTGTACGCCCTCTGGGGGAGGGTAAAGGGACGGTTTTCACGATTGCGCTTTTAAAGCGTTTGGATGGCGCTGCGGCAACACCGGGTTGTGCAGGTCCAACAGCTCGAAGGCCTTATTGAATTATTGGGGGAAAGAAGGTTTTTTTCATCAGTTGGGTATTACCATTGTTGCATAGATATTGTCGTGACAACAATTCTATTGACACACAAACGACCTTGATATATTCTCATTCCTAAGGATAGCAAGTGATTATCCTTATCCTTCCAATCTTTGGGAAAAATCTTTTTAAAATTTTACTGCTGAATCGCTGTGTTCTGCTGTCACTAATGCTTTTTTGGCCTTAGCTTTTAGTAGATGAAATAATAACAATTAATACTAAGGAGATCCACACATGAGAAATCTTAAATTGATCATTGCTGCCAGCATCATCATTCTATTTTCCCTAGTTTCGTTTTCAGTGGCAGAAGAATGCACCACTATCACCCTGCATTATAATGAACGGCCACCCTATCAGGTTCCATCCGGCAATTCCGTTACAGGTCTTACAGCAGATCCGGCAGCCAAGGCTTTTGAAAAGACAGGGATCAAATTTGAATGGAAATCCACACCTTCAAAAAGGCAGACGGTAACCATTCAGAATAACAGCGGCTGCGACTGCGGTGTGGGCTGGTTCAAAAATCCGGAAAGAGAGAAGTTTGCCCTGTTTACATCTCCTATATACAAAGACAAACCCCAGGTTGCGATTGTAAGAAGTGATGAAGCAAGAATAAAGGACGGGGCAAAGCTTGAAGATATTCTTTCAAATAAGGATTTGAAATTTCTCATCAAAGATGGATATTCATATGGACTGGTTCTGGATGAAAAAATTGCCAAATTCGGAAAAAACGTCGAGAAAACAACTGCTGAAAATATAAATATGATCAAAATGATCGAAAAAAAGCGTTGTGATTATTTTATTCTTGCACCTGAAGAGGCTGAAAGCCTTGTAACAGCGGCCGGCTTCAAGATGACCCAATTCAAGCTGATCAATTTTTCAGATATGCCGGAAGGAAATTACAGACACATCATGTGTAGCAAAAATGTTGGTGAATCGGTAATTAATCAATTGAATGATGCACTTCCCCAAATTGCCCCTGACAAATAGAACATCGGATATTGTATACACCATAGAGCCAATTTCAAAAGTCTGTTGTTGTAGTTCCGGCAAAAGCCGGACACGCAGTAAAGCGTAGCGCTATACAGTATTTTCAGTACTTTTCTGGACATCGGCTTTCGCCGGTGTGATGCTTTTAAATCGTTTTGAAATTGGCTCCATAATATGATTACTGGATTCAATAAAAAAATCATCCATCGTGTCATACCCGATGCCATTGATATTTTCCCTTTATATCAACAGAAAAATAACTCCACAAAAAATCTGACATCGTTGGTATCACCTGGCGTCCTCAAGGGGATTCGAACCCATGTTGCCGGCGTGAAAGACCAGTTGCCAATTTTAAGCCAAACCATTAATATGACCAATTTCTTCTTAGATAACAAACTATTAACCTATTTTCTACTGAGTTTATAAAGTGCATGGAGTACCATGAAATTCATATAAAAGTGCAGGTTTTGGTCATACTTTTATCCATACCTGGTTGAGAATAATCTTCAATAACCCCAAAAAACATTCACATACCTGCGTCAAAAATCAGAATCTTCGAATGTTTATTCATCATTGAGCAGATTAAATCAAAGGCGCCTGTCTGGTTTTCATCCAGCTTTTCAAACACCTCTCTACATGTTGCATAGATATTGCCGTTGACACAAAAGTGCCCTTTCTATATGTTCATT
>PNOB01000230.1 GCA_013824585.1 Desulfobacterium sp.
ATATTCGTTTGCTCCAACCCTATGCCAAATAAGTAATGGGAGAGAATTCATGACAGCATTTAATCCCAAATTTACCATAACCAACCGTATGACAGCGGCCATTACTCAGATTGAACGGGCGCGGGGATTTATGGAAGCGGCGAAACTGTCCGATGACTGGTTACGGGATATGGGAAATCAGGCCCTCATCAAAGAGGCACATCATACTGCTCACATCGAAGGTACAAGGCTGACGCTGGATCAGGCCGAACGTTTATGGAAAGGCGAGGCAGTACCGGAAGCTGACCCGGATGATATACGGGAACTGTTGAATTACCGCTCAGCTTTTGAATTTGTTTCCGAATGTCTGGACAGTGGAGACCCCATTACCGAAGGGATGATTCGTGAGATTCACCGGAAGCTGGTGCAAGGGGTGCGCGGTGGAAAAGCCGCGCCAGGAGAATACAGGCGTATTCAAAACTATGTGGCCAATTCTGTAACTGGAGAGGTTATTTACACGCCGCCATCTGCTATTGAAATTCCCATTATGATGTCCCAGATGGTGAAGTGGCTTAATTCAGACCTGGACATTCATCCTGTTCTGGTCAGCGGGATTGCACAGTTTCAGCTTGTTCATATTCATCCGTTTTTAGATGGTAACGGGCGAACTTCAAGGCTGTTGTCAACGCTCTGTCTTTACAAAACCGGATACGATTTCAAACGTCTGTTTACAATCAGTGAATATTATGATCGTGATCGAACGGCCTTCTACAGATCGATTCAAAGCGTTCGTGAAAACGATATGGATATGACCGGCTGGCTTGACTACTTCACCGCCGGCCTTCAAACCCAAATGGTTGAAGTCAAAGAACGTGGGGAGCAGGTTATCCGACGGGATGTTTTGGTTCAGAAACACAGCTTGAATGAAAGACAGGCAAAAGCATTGGACTTATTGATGAAGAAAGAGGCAGTTCATATTACTGAATTTGAAAAAATATGCTCAGAGGTGACACGGCGTACATTACAACGCGATTTGAATCAATTGATTGAACTCAATCTGGTTCGACTGAAAGGATCGGCCAGACAGTCCAGTTATGAAATGGCTGATTAGTATTGCGACAAATCATGACATAGTATTGTGACAAAAACTGAAGAGGAATACCGATGCCCTACGTAAATATTAAAATAACCAACGATGGCGTAACACCGGAAAAGAAAGCAGAAGTGATCAAAGGCGTTACGGAACTGCTTCAAAGGGTTCTTGGCAAAAATCCCCAGACCACAGTTGTTGTCATTGATGAAGTGGATACGGATAATTGGGGTATCGGCGGCGAGACCGTTACCGTTAGAAGAAAGCGCGGGCAATAATTGAACTGTACCCATGATTTTTAAAAAAAGGAGAAACAGATCGTGAGTATAATGAAAGAGTTCAAGGAGTTTGCCATAAAAGGAAATGTCATTGATATGGCGGTTGGTATCATTATTGGTGCTGCATTTGGTAAAATTGTTTCATCCTTTGTAGGGGATGTGGTTATGCCTCCCATAGGCGTGCTGATCGGCGGGATTGATTTTACCAATTTGGCTTTTACAGTAAAAGAGGCTGCGGGAGGTAGTCCTGCTGTGGTAATCAGTTATGGAAAGTTTATTCAGACAGTTGTCGATTTTACGATTATCGCATTTACAATTTTCATAGCTATCAAAGGAATTAACTCACTCAAGCGAAAAGAGGAAAAAGCAGTTGAGGCATCAGCACCTCCTGCGCAGGAAGTATTGCTTGCGGAAATCCGGGATTTGCTAAAAGAGCGGAAGTAAATAATTATAAGGTACGGCGTAACCCGGATGTTTTTTCCGGTTGGGCTGAATGTTTTCATTCAACCCAACCGGACTTGTTAAAACCCCCTGCCCGGATCTATTTACGGATATAAATTTTCGGTCCATACGGGCGCATCCCAATGTTTATTTTCAGATCAGTCGATGCTGCGGGAACCTGTTTCATTTTGCCATTATAGCTGCTTTCAGATATCTGCTCATCGCATAAAAAGTTTCTGTTTTCTCTGGATAAAAAAGCAAGGGATTTATTGATGATCAGATTTCCTGTGTAAAATAAAATGCTGGTCATGAAAACCGGCATGCTGATGGTTGATTTGAGTAAAAGATCCGATATTGCAAATGTTGATTTAGAGGGAGCATTCATTTTTTTGTTGTTCATGTTTCTCTCCGGTTGGTTATGGTTTTCATTGTTTTTACCTGTTGTAAATCACGGTTAACCCCATTGAACGATGTTTCTATTTCAAACTCTATTGGCAAGGCTTGTGCCATTCCCTATAGAAATTGGAATTGCTTTTTGATAACCGTTGGTTAACTTGAAATTTGCCGGCAGGAGGTTTATCGGAAGGATGAAATGGATTTCACAGTTTATGCCATTTTTGAATTTGATTATGGTTTGAATGTAACAAGGTGGATAGAAATTTAATGGCAGGAATGAAAGCAATTGCCTGGGTCGTCTGCGCAGACCAAGGTTGAATGAACATGAAAAAACCCAAACCCTATGGACGATTATTCAATCTTCATGATCGTGCTGTCCGGATGTTTGGTCCGGTATTCTGCAAGATAGGAAAGGGTCTGGTCCAGGAGTTCCCGGGAGTATAATTTTCCCACAAGAGCCTCTCGGGTTTTTTGGGATGCATCCAGAACAAATTGGGCTTCCTTGCTTTTAAGGTCTACCCGGACAACGGATATTCCAGCACTTTTGAGTGCCTGGATGCTTTGTTCATTGGCCTTTCGATGGGCAAGACCTGCGTCCTGAAAATGTTCTTTGATGATTTGAACAATGATTTTCCGGCTGGAAGGGGATATTTTTTCCCAGGATTTCTGGGCAACCACCATGGCCGCAATAGCATTCATAACCGGGTATTCATTCATGTATTTGAAGCGGGTGTACCATCGCAGCGCCACTGCGCCATATGGGGTGATTCCGGCGGTATTGATCAGTCTGGTGTTCAGGGAGGTCAGGACATCGGTAAGGGACAGGGAGACCGGCGAGATTCCCAGAGATTCATAAAATGCCTGTGCAACCGGATCATCATCCCACAGCCACCATTTCTGCTTCCGGGCGATTTCCACTGAAATGATCGGAACCTTGGAAAAGGAATAGACAAATCCTGCTTCTCCCCAGCCCATAACCATGAACCCATTTTCTTCAAACAGGCGGTTCATGGTACGTTCCAGTTTTTTCCGAACATAGGAAACTTCTCCATAATTCCAGAATAGATAGGGGAGTTCCGTAATCCGGACCTGGGGTACGATCTTTCCCAGCCCATGTCCGCTGAAAGCCGCACCATCCAGTTGGCGAAAACGGATTTTGCGCAGCATATCATCTTCATCCCCTTGAATTCCGCCATAATAAACTTTAAAAGCAACCTCATTATTGGTCTGTTCTCTTACCAGCTTTTGAAACTGGTCCATGGAATTTACCGAAACCTTGGGGGCGAGAGTTGCGATTTTCAAAATGATTTTTGCATTTTCCGGTTCGGCAGAGGCCAGGGGACAAAAACAGATCCCGAACAACATGATCATAATGGCAGGAACAACACTCAGCATGATGTTACCCTCTTGAATTAAAAGAGATTATAAACGATTACGCCGGATCTGTTTTTCACAATGAAAATAATGCATATGGATTGACTTTTATTATAGAATCAGGAGATGGAATCGTCAATATTTTACTCTTCCCCCAGTTTTTCTTTGATATCCCGGCAACCGGTTCCGGAAGCATCAATGCTGACAATGAGATTGTTTTTTACAAATACTTCCAGCAGGCATTTGGATTGTTCTTCCCTTGCAAGATCCTCCTGAATTCGGATGGTGGACATGTCATTCAGAAATTCTCCCCGGAAAATGTCGTCATAAACAGGCTTTGGTGAAAACCGGTATATATACTGCTTTTCGCCGTCAGGATGGAGCGTTACATGATCGGGAGTGCCCATTTTTTCAATCATGGTGTTGATATGTTTTCCGATCCATTTGACTCCCAATGCTTTTGAATCAGGAGCTGGTCGCAGGGAGCAGGACAGAAAGAGCGACCAGAAAATACAGACGAAAAAAATTAAATTCGTCAGGAATTGGTTTTGAAATTTTAAAAAAAGTAGTTTCATGGGGTTGAGAAAATTTTGTTTTTCAATGCAAACTCTTTTGCTTTTTGCACATAGTCACAAACGGTTTTTTCCGCCATTTTTCCGTTTCGTTCCTGGACAAACCGGTTTCCGGTAAGAACGATTTCAACATTTTTCGGTAATTCTTCTTTTTTTGTGGAAAAGGATGCATACAGGATCCTGCGGATATTGGGCATAAGCTCGGAGACCAATTGTTCCAGCAGCGGATTTCCAGTGGCTTTCAGGCATGCGGTGGCAAACTCAAAGATAGACTTATAGTACCCGTAGACATCACTCCTGCTGACGCATAGTTCGCTTGTTTTGGCCGCATCGTCAATCGCCTTGAGGTCTGTATCATTTCCATTTTCCACACATTGTCTGGCCGTAAGACCGAGAAGAACCGCCAGGATATCGCATAAGTGAGCAATAAAAGCTTCGGACAGTTCCGTAACACGGGCTCCGCGTCGTGGAATCAACTCGACCAGACGGTTTTTTTCCAGGATACGAAGGGCTTCCCGGATCGGACTCCGGCTCACTGCGAGCTCATCAGCAATGGATGTCTCCATGATACGCTCTCCGGGACGGATTTCCATCCGGATAATTTTATCGGTGATATGCTCTGCAATCTGTTCGGACAGGTTGGATGAAATCTGAAAAGCCATTTTGATTTTACCATTGAATTCTAAGAATTTGTTATCTGTTCTGCCTGCCGGTGTGGAGGCGGATCTGTTTGCATTATATAATATTTTCATAGTGTAAAAATCGAATCACAGAATATTGCGTATCAATCATTTAATTTCAAGATCTAATCATCAATAATCAACGGTTAATTGTTCATTGGGTGATAGAGCCTGCTTTTTTTCTGGCCATAATTGCAGCTCCCAGGGCACCCATAAGCTGGGGATCCACAGGCAAGGGTGCGATATCCATGCGAAGCCTCTTTTGCAGGGCAACCAGAAGACCTTTGTTTTTGGAACATCCGCCGGTAACCGTAAGCTTTGGTCTGATCCCCACCCGCTTCAGCAGCGTATAACTTCTTTTGGCAACCGATGCCTGAATTCCGGCAGCGATTTCAGAAGGCGGTCTTCTTTTCGAAAGCAGGCTGATCACTTCTGTTTCCGCAAAAACACTGCACTGGGATGTAACAGGAATGACGTTTCTGGCTTCCAGGGACAGATTGGAAAAAGCCTCGAGATCCATCCGGAATATTTTGCTCATCATTTCGAGAAACCGGCCGGTTCCGGCAGCGCATTTATCGTTCATGGCAAATTCCAGAATCGAACCGTCTTCATTAATGGAAATTCCTTTTACATCCTGTCCGCCGATATCGACAATGGTTTTAATGGAAGGATCACAGGAATGAACCCCGAGAGCATGGCAACTGATTTCCGATACATTATCGTTGGCAAAAGGAACCTCATTCCGGCCATACCCGGTTCCCACAAGATAGGCAAAGTCATTGGTTCCGTTAAGGCCGTTTATCTTTTCACAGGCTTTGGAAAGCACCTTGCGGGCGGTCTGCTCCGGGTCAATTTCAGCCGGTATGATCGCAGACGCCACAATACGGTTTTCATCCAGAATCACTGCTTTTCCAGTGGTTGATCCAATGTCACATCCTGCATAATATCTGCCGTTTGATGAGGGCACGCGTTTTTCTCCTATGCAGCTTTTGATTTCTGGTCCAGCCGTTTTGTCTTCATAATGTTTTCCATAAAGTGATCGATCTGATGGATAATACCTTCCCGTGGAACGATCCGCGGGTCAGACAGATCATAATCAATGATCAGAAGCGGAAGACCGGCTTCACGGCATTTTTCCCGCAGGATGCCGTTCAAGGCCTGTGTGTTTTTACAGCCGATATGGCCGGCAACCCACAGCATGTCCAGATCAAATTGTTTGTGGATATAAAAAATGTCATCCATATAGTTTTCAGCCGGTCCTCGGGTATGACGGGCCATGGGGCCGTTCATGATATTGAGTGCCAGTCCTTGCAGCATAGTTTCATTGGATGCTGTATCAATAAATGGCAGCCGGTTGAAGGTCATGCTGTCCATAATCAGCGAAACTCCATAAGCATGTTCCGCCCAGTTGAACAGGTCAACAAAGTGTGTCAACGGCGGGTTCCATAGCAGGGCACGAAACCTTTCATTTTTTACCGCAGATATGCCTTGAGCCAGATTCTGTTTTCCGAGCTCAAGGATTTTCCGGAAGATGTCTGTGGCCTGTCTGGTTCCCGGAAACAGATTGAAAAACCACATATGGGACAGCCAGATCGCTTCTCCGGCAATAGGCGCAGGCCGGAGCCGGGCAAGGTCCCAGAGCTCCATTTCCAGTTCCACCATGCGGTTCCGTTCTTCACAGATTTCACGAAGCCGGTCCCAATCCATTTTTCCGGGCGTTTTCTCTTCCAGCCAGGTGATCATCCGTTTCAGTTCATCAACAAAGTAGTTCAGGGCTCTCTCATCCTTGAAATGATAAGGGATGTCCAGCCGGAAGGTCGGTAGTTTCAGTTTCTGTTCAATCAGGGCATAGGAGTTCATGCCGGCGTCACACGGAAGGTTGGATGTTACAATGGCCTTTGCCGGAGGGGTTTCTCCTTTGAGAAACAGCCCCATGGTGCTTTTGGGAAGGCTGCATATGTCCGGCGGAATTCCCTGGTTTTCAGATTCATCAATATACTGTTCCATGGCATGGGGTTCGATCATGGGAAGCATGATACCGCAGAGCTCCGCCATGAAGGTGGACAATCCCATGGCTTTGAAGATTTCCGGAGGCACCATGTCCTCATGAATAATCAGATGGTCGGGTTTGAA
>PNOB01000231.1 GCA_013824585.1 Desulfobacterium sp.
GGAAACATGGATTTTGATCTGGGGAAATTGTCATTACGGGAAGCAGAAACTATTGAGATTGGAGAGACGGTTATCCATGTCAGTCACATGGTCGGCAAGGTGCCGGTATCCGCAAGGGTTCATGTGGCTATTTACGGGCATACTCACAGGCCATCAATTGCAAAACAAAATGGAGTTCTCTTTTTGAATCCCGGCAGTGCCGGCCAAAGGCGGCATGAAAATCCTTTGTCTGTTGCGATTCTCCATATTCGAGGAAACGAGCAGCATGCGGAGATTATCGAACTGGAGGAATAGGCAGCTTGCATCGCGAACACCGGAATGATATCTTTGATATCCCAAAATCGTCTGTATGAGTGATAATTAATTTTGAGACAAGGCATTTTTTAGTAAAAATCGATTTTTGAATTGAAATATGAGGAGCGGAAAGATGGAAAATTGTCCCTGTGGATTGGAAAAATCATATGAGGAGTGTTGCGGACCTTTTATCAAGGGAGAGGCTCTGCCTCAAACACCCGAAGCCCTGATGCGGTCCAGGTATACGGCTTTTACAAAAATTGAAGTGGACTATATCGTGAATACAGTTCATCCGGACAAAAGGGATCAGCATGATGAGAGAACGGTGAAAAGCTGGTCAAAAAATTCAGACTGGATCGATCTGAAGATTTTGAACACCGAAAAAGGGGGGCCTGAAGATACCGAAGGGCAGGTTGAATTTATTGCCCAGTATTACCAGAAGGGGAAAAGGCATAAACATCATGAAATCGCCCAGTTCAAAAAGCAAGAGGACAAATGGTTCTTTTATGATGCAGAGGCACCACAGCAAGAGCAGATCATCCGGAACAGTCCGAAAATCGGAAGAAATGATCCCTGCTCTTGTAACAGTGGGAAAAAATATAAAAAATGCTGTGGCAGATAGAATAACCAGTCTATGATTCTCATGAATTTGAAGAATGTCAGCATGGGGTATGGTGGCCCATTGCTGCTGGAAAATGTCAACCTGCAGATCGAGCAGGGAGAGCGGATCAGCCTGATTGGTCGAAATGGTGAAGGCAAATCCACTTTGATCAAGATACTCATGGGACAGGTTTCTCCGGATCATGGCTCGGTAGGCATCAGCCATGGAATTCGTCGAGCCTGCCTGTCGCAAGAGGTTCCGGAAGAAATCAGGGGCAGTGTATTTGATGTTGTGGCCAGTGGTTATGGGGATGCGGCAATCACCCTTTCCGAGTTTTATCGGATCAGTCAACTGATGTCACGGAATGAAGACCCTTCATTGTTCAGAAAACTGGAAGGTTTCCAGCAAACCCTTGATGAAACCGATGGGTGGAAAATGGAGCAAAAGGTGAACAAGGTTATCACAAGGCTCACACTGGAACCGAATGCTGTTTTTGATCATCTGTCCGCAGGGTTGAAACGAAGGGTACTGCTGGCAAAAGCCTTGGTGTCAGATCCGGATCTGCTGCTGCTGGACGAACCGACAAACCATCTTGATATCCGTGCCATTGAATATCTGGAAGAATACCTGGCGAGCTACAGTGGCACACTTTTATTTGTCACCCATGACCGTATGTTTTTGAAAAAACTTGCAAATAGAATCATTGAGATGGATCGTGGCAGTCTGTTTAACTGGAAATGTAATTATGACACTTTTTTAAAGAGAAAAGAGTCGGATCTTGCTTCTGAAGAAAAGCAGAACGCGACGTTTGATAAAAAACTCGAAAAAGAGGAAAAGTGGATTCGACAGGGAGTCAAGGCTCGCCGGACACGCAATGAAGGTCGGGTCAGTGCGCTTGAAAAAATGCGTGAACTCAGAAAACAACGGAGAAATCAGATCGGATCCGTCAGACTGCAAGCCCAGGAAGCGGAAAAAAGCGGAAAACTGGTTATCGAGGCAGAACAGATTACATTCCAATGGGATGGAATAGATATTGTACGGGATTTTTCAACAACCATACTGCGGGGAGATAAGGTAGGGATCATCGGGCCCAATGGGGTTGGGAAAACCACTCTATTAAAAATTTTGTTGGGAGAGATTCCGCCGACCCATGGAACGCTTCGGCTGGGTACACGGATTCATGTGGCATACTTTGATCAGCTTCGTGCCCGGCTGGATGAAGATAAGACCGTACAGGACAATATCTGCAATGGAAATGATATGATCACAGTGAATCAGAAGCCAAGACATGTAATCGGTTATCTTCAGGATTTTTTGTTTACACCGGCCCAGGCCAGAAGTCCGGTTCGCACGCTTTCCGGTGGTGAACGAAATCGACTTCTACTGGCTTCTCTGTTTGCAAAAGAGTCGAATGTTTTGGTAATGGATGAACCGACCAATGACCTGGATATGGAAACACTCGAATTGCTGGAGGATCTTCTCCTGAACTACTCTGGTACGCTTTTATTGATCAGTCATGACCGAACATTTTTGAACAATGTGGTTACCAGCACACTGGTTTTTGAAGAGATGGGGAAGGTTACCGAATATGTGGGTGGTTATGATGACTGGATTTCCCAGCGACCAGCGGGGACCCCTTTGGAAAAGCAGGTACCGCAAACGAAAAAATCAATGCAGATGAAAAATACCGCGAAAAAACTCAGCTACAATGAACAGCGCGAACTGAACTCCTTTCCTGGAAAGATAGAGGCTTTGGAAAAAGAACAGGGAATGCTGTATGCTGCCATGTCTGATCCCAAATTCTACCAGAGAGAAGGAACGGAGATTCTGTCCATAAAGGAAAGATTAGGGGCACTGGAGCGAATGCTTGAAGAAGTCTATGCCCGATGGGAACATCTGGAAAGTAAGTCCTGATCTGGGCGGGGCCAGTACTCAAAAAAATCAATACTCAGCCATTCAACAGTTCAGAGATCCGATCATTCTGTTACACTCAATTAAAAACTCACTGTTATTCAGAAGTCTATTTGCAAAGGTCATATATTTGGAAGCTATGGCTCGGACCGCTAACTGGAGTACATAGGGTCTCATGGGTTTTTCAAGCAGGTGATTGATTCCGGATGCAACACACATATCCACCACATCCGTATTGGCATTTCCAGTGATCATTACCGTATCATCATGAATTGTCTTGAATTTATTGCTGATCGTATCCAGGAATAAAAAACCGCTCTTGTCTTTCAAGAAAACATCCACTACAAAAATCGCAATGCTGCTTTCCCTGTTCAGGCAATACAGGGTGGCTTCTTCATCGTCGGTGAAAACAAAAACATCACCCCATGTGTAAAATCGGTTTATGATATCTGCAATGGATTCGCATGCAGCCGAATCATCATCAACAATAATTACATCCAGTCCATCCGACATGTTGCCCTCTCTTGTTGATTTTTTGAGGGATAACCGTTTATCATTCAATATTCAGAGGTGTTGACTTCGCTGTTGGAGAAAGGGGAATTCGTTTATCCAGTTGGTTAATCCATTGTGATAAATATGCCATAAAGATATATTATATTCAACCGAAAATATCTGCCTTCAGCAGAATTTCAATATCATTTAAGAGAGTCTTTCCTTTTTTGGGAATTGCGGAAGCACTGCTTAATGGATTGTCTGCCATGAAAGACTATGGTATGAAGCCTGTCAATTGAAAGGAGACAGAATGGATCAGATCTGCTTGTTGAAAAATACAATTCAGGAATATGCATGGGGATCTCGAACGCTTATTTCAAATCTTGTCGGAGATGCTTCACCATCTGAAAAACCACAGGCAGAGCTTTGGATGGGAGCACATCCCAAAGCGCCTTCTTTGGTAAATTACAAGGGAGAGTGGCAACCACTTGATCAGCTTATTTCATCATATCCCAATGAAATCCTTGGGGCTGATGTTGCCGGCAGGTATTCCAATAAGCTTCCGTATCTGTTTAAAATTTTAGCTGCTGCAAAGCCGCTGTCGATTCAGGCTCATCCGAGTTTGCAACAAGCTGTCGCTGGTTTTGAAAGGGAAAATTTACAAAAGATACCCCTTGATGCCAAACAGCGGAATTATCGGGATGATAATCACAAGCCTGAGTGTATTTGTGCTTTGACCCCATATTGGGCACTCTGCGGTTTTCGACCCATATCAGAAATGCAGTCCTTGTTTTCAAAGATTCAAACACCTGAGATTGAACCGTCAATACAAGAATTGTCAAACAGGGAAGGAGGAAATCGGATTCGGTTGTTTTTTCAGAAATTAACAACCCTGTCTTCTGCGGATCGGGAGAGCGGACTGAGCAGCGTTGTAAGGAAGGCCAAACAGTATGCTTCTCAAGATCCGGTTTTTGAATGGATTGTAAAGCTGTATGACGAATATGGCCATGATGTCGGCATCCTTTCTCCGGTCTTTTTAAATCTGATTTGTCTTCAGCCCGGGCAGGCATTGTTTCTTTTCTCTGGGGAGTTGCATGCATACCTCGGCGGGTTGGGAATTGAGTTGATGGCCAACTCAGATAATGTTCTCAGAGGAGGGCTGACACCGAAACATGTGGATATATCAGAGCTTATCAATGTTTTACGGTTTGAGGAAAAAAATCTTGAGATACTGGAGCCTGTTTCGATTGGAGAGTGTGAGAAGGCCTATTCAACCTGGGCTGAGGAGTTTGTTTTATCGGTGATCACGCTTCGGCAGGGAATATCCTATCTGAGTAAAAAGAAAAGAAGTGTCGAGATCATGATCTGTGTGGAAGGGAATGCAATGCTTATAGACATGAAAAGTAAAAAGCAGGTATCCCTTTCCAAAGGACAGTCTGTGATCATTCCCGCAAGGGCATCCCAGTATGGAATGGTGGGCCAGGGGATCTTATATAAGGCTGGCGTCCCGGATGGTGTGGAAATCTCATCAGGATCATGAAATACGGTTATGATATTTCGCATGCGATATCATTTGATGCTGATTGTTTTGTAGTTCATTTTATTATAAGTAAAATTATAAGTTATGGTAAAAGGGATTTCTGAAAAATCGTTACCATGATTTTTTTTCAACACATTACCGGTGAATGCTGATAAAAAATTAAATTGATTACAGTAAGTTGTCATTTGTATGTCGCCATCGTCATTTTTCCAACAGCAAAATAAATTGCGATTTTGCTCATAGCGCCAAATTTCAGTTGAAATTTTATTGTTTAATTACGAAAATTTATATTAATTGATGGGGTGTTGTTTTTTCAGGATTTTTTGAAGTACATCCCGAACATCCGAGAAATCACTGTCCATGTAGCTGAGAAATCTTGGGCGAAGCGAATGGCCGTTTGCAATGGTTTCATTTTTTTGATCCGGTAAAATAAGAATGACAGGAAGGCGAAGAAGCTCATCCCGGAAGCTTAGGAGGTTGATCAGGCCCTTCCGCGTTGCTCGGAATATTACGGCAGCATCAACTCTGTTCAAGGGTTTATGAAGAATTTCAGATAAATCTTTCATGCTTGTCACAACAATGATTTTGTTCTCTATGGAAATGGATTGAATGGTATTTTGTAATTTGATTGCAACCCTATGAGAGGGGGCGGTATACAAAAGGATGTTTGAAGAATTGTGCAATTTTCCGATCTCCGATTAAAAACTGAATATCAATGACAATATAAACAGCAATAATCGGGCCAATATCTATAGCAAGGTTACTGGATTCTGAAAAAAATAAATCACTTGATAAATCGACCATTTTCATAAATGATCATTTTTTTGCCGGATGACAGCTTTGCAATGACCTGTTTTTTTTCCGTATTCACTATATCCCAGTGAAGGGCTGAGTCATTAAACCCCAATTGGATTTTCATCGCTTTGGTCAAGCTGGAAGGATCGCCCGTAAAGGAGTTGGAATAGGACGAACCCAAAGCAATGTGACAGTTGCCATATTTTCCGCCATAGTTTTCATCAAAGAGGGTGTTGGCCATGAACTGGTTGATTTTAGAAAACCGGGTATCCGTAAGGGAAAATTCTCCGATTCTATTGGCACCTTTGTCTATTGCGAATTGCTTTTGGACAAAGGATTCGCCCTTTTCAGCTTGAACTTTGACAGCTTTTCCCTTTTGAAATTCAATCCAGATTCCTTTCACATAATTTCCATTCCGGAAGGATGGCTGGTCTGCATAGTATTTTCCTGTTGTTCCTCTCCAGTCAGGGGACATAAAAATTTCAAAGCTTGGTATATTATGGCCTGACAAACCAAGCCATTTTCGGTTTTTTCCAGGAGTTACAACAAGATCTGTATGTTGGGACTGGATATGAAGCTCCTGGATTTTTAAGCTGTTCAGCCATTTTTTGATGGAATTGATTTGTGTAAATATTTCCTTCCAAAGAGAAACCGGGTTTCTGCTGTTTAAAAAACAGGAATTAATAATCTGTTTTTCATATTCGGTCAAGGACAGGTTCGCATGTTTTGCCAATGTTTTTGTAGGATATGCACACAAGGTCCAGCTAAAAAGTCCTTTTTCTTCTCTCTGGGTCAGGATGTCTTTTATTTTTTTCTGATAGATTGCGGTTTTTCCGATTTTTTCAGGATCAATATTGCTTAAATGGGTTATGGATTCCGGGGCATGTAAAAAGATATTTCCGTTGAGGTTATTCGCAAAAACCTCCTCGCCTGGAGGAAGAAAGGCAAGTTGAGCATTGTTGGCCAATTCATAATACTGTTTTTCCATGGTTGGTGTTTGCACCATTCGGAGAACCGGGTTTCGTCTTTTGGATAAAAGTTTGGCTTGCAGTACCTCTGCGAGCCGTATCGCCGGAAGGTGGTATCGAACCAGTACAATATCATTTTGCTTTGTTTTGCCTGTTCTGGATATTTCCAATCCCCATAACAGAATTTCTGCATAACGATCCAGGTGGGCTTCAGTAAGCATGGATGATCCTTTCGATAAATATTTTCCGGTTCGATGAATATTACTTGTCAGTGCTTACGGATGCTTGTCTTTGAGAAAAAGCCGATGATATTCCGGCTCAGACAAGTA
>PNOB01000232.1 GCA_013824585.1 Desulfobacterium sp.
ACGATTATGTTGAACAAATCAATAAGGAAGTGCTCCGCGAAAAAGTTCGCAAATATGATCTTGAAATTTTCCCTGCTATCTGTTTCTCTCGTCAAATCGGAGTCGGAGCATTGGAACTGGCAGAAAAAACAGCCAAAAAAATCGGCTACCGGGTAATTGACAGGGAGGTTATCGAAACCATATCCAATGCAACGGCACTGAACAAGGCCAGCATTGCCACCTTTGATGAACGCTATCCCGGAAAACTACGGGAATTGATAGGTCGAATTTTCGGAGATCGTGCATTTGATCTGGATGAATACACCCGGCAACTGTTTGTCTCGGCTTTTTTTCTCGCCCATATGGATAAGACCATTTTTGTCGGACGCGGCCTCCATTTGATGCTTCCCCGTAACCAGGTCTTTGTGGTTCGGTGCATCGGCTCCATCACCCACCGGATTGAAAATCTGATCCAGTCCCTGAAGGTAAGCCGACAGAAGGCAAAAAAAATTCTCGACCAGGCGGATCAAGAACAAAAAGATTTTTTCAAAAAAGTACATGGAAAAGAGAGTGCGCCGCCTCAGGAATTTGACCTGATCATAAATATGGATTCTATCAAGGACACTGCTGCTGCGGATGCGATTATCACCTTGTTTGAAAGCCGTTTCCCTGTGGAATGATCATCCAGGCGATAACCATCCGGGAGTCCGAAAATTCATATGCCTGAAATAATAGCCAAGATCGAAAATTCGTCAGCTGGAAGCAAATCGAGCAGATCTTACAATCTCTTTCAGGGCATTGTTCCGCTTCTGATCGCACTTTTGATCGCAACGATTATCCTGATTCCTTTTCCGCAGATTGCGACCTTTCTGCCTGGATTGATGAAGTAACCCCTATGAGATGGAACCATATCCGATATGTATTCACTCTAATGATATGTATTGGAAGCTAATCTTTCGACTTGAACACTAAACACCTAAAAAAATGTGATAGAGAGTAAATACGCGATTCTGGAGATCATGCCGTGTTTCATAAATATCATTATCACGGGACATAGAAGATTTTATTAATTTTTCAGGGGGCATGATTTTGAGTTCTCTTTTTTTACTATCAACATATCCTGAAATACCGGAACAGGCGTTCTTGATATCCCCATCATAAACATACCCAAGCATTGCACCGGTCATCATAAATGGTGCATATTGGCCCGTAACAAAACGCATCATGCCTTTATTGACATAGTCATCATTTCCGGCATCCATCTTTCCTTTCGTGGATCGCACTCGCAACCGTTTGGCTTCAATTGCAAAATAGACTTCTGAACCACCGTTTCCGCAGGATACTAAAATATCGATGTAACCTTCCGGCATGTCTTCATCCGGATCAGATGAAAGTAGTTCTTGTTGCGGATGAAGACTTAAAGGGCCATCTCTAAAAATTGGCAATTGATTCATCTTTATACAAAGACGACGTGTCAGACGATTCTCAATTTCATTGAGTGTTTTTTTTCGAAGCGTTTCACCTGCCTGAAAAATACTGACCAGGATAACGGGAATATACCCTTTCGGGAAAAGAACCCGGTATTCCCGTGCCTCACTCCCCATTAAAATGCCTCATTGGACTGAACGATTTCTCCATATATCCGGGCGGCATCATTCAAAGCGGCTGTGCGTGTCCAGTTCAGAAGAATGTTTGGACGAACAATATGAATTCGTTTTTCTTGAAAAAGAAGAATATCTCGCTGGTAAAAAAGTGTCCCATGCTCTTTTGAAGCCTGTTGATGCAATCGATTTAAATTTTCCGCAAGGTCTTGTGAAATCGATTTATATTGAAATACCGATTCCATACCAGAAAGACTGATTGTGATCATGGCAAGACCGGTCTGTTTATCAGTCCCTCCTTCTGCATTAACCCGGTAGTGAGCTTCTTCCGCTTTGGCCCAATCGTTCAGCGTTTTTGTCAAAGTATCCGCATAAGCCCCTAACCCCTTGGTTGCATAGGGCTCAATACTGGTTTTTTCAATCGGATCAAGAGTTACGGTTTTAGGTGTATCCCAGGTGGTTGGTGTTGAACTGGGTTCAAAAATTCGAATCGTATCTTCAATCAGCATAATTTCCTGGTTGGTCAGGTCGAAATAACTGTAAATCATCGGTTCAATTTCATTTTGAAATTCGTCAACCTGACGTTTCCGTTCCTTCTGCCATTGCTTGCTGATATCCGGATCATCTTCTTTCAACAAAAAAGCATAACGGTTGGCCTCTGCTCTCAATTCATTGAATGTATCTTGTAATCGCAACCTGAGTTTATCGAATTTTTGAGCGACCTGCTTTACAATTTTCTTTGAGTCCAGTGAAATAAATTCATGTCCCGGTAATGGAAATGGAACTCGTAATAATTCATTAAGATGTACCTTGTCCCTCTCGCTTCCCCAGTTCGCCGAGGTGTGAAACAGAAAATAATTTGCCAGCTTAGATTTCAAATAGCCTGCAAGAAAAATCAATAAACTCTCATCAGATTTTGGCCCTGCAATTGACTGTATTGTACTCTGAAAAAGCGCATCAAAATTACAATAAGCTATCTTTCCAAAGCCATGGCTGGAAATTACCATTGGCGCTTTAAATAAATTCTGATTTGGAGACCGTCTTAGATACGTTTTTGATGCGCCAATTTTTTCTAATCTTTCTCCAAGTGTTATGCTTTCATGTTGAAATACTACTAACTGAATTTTTTCATCTGTATCGAGAAAAGAATGATCAAGTTCCCAGGGATTTGGTTTCGGATTTGGATAATGAGGACTATTCTTTGCCTTCTCGGGATAGTAAGGCTGATAACCTTGGCCTTTAATCCAACGCTTGCCTTCTCCGGGTTTACCAGCAACTTCTGAAAGAGGTGGCAATGCTTGAAGCAAATCAAGCAGCTTCTGGTCCCGTTGCGTTCCCCATAAGCGACGTTTCCAAGCAACTGGTGTCGTTTTCGACCTGGTTGCTTCCAGAATATCTGACAGTGGCAGCCATGTCCGAGATGACGGATTAATGGTCACAACACCCTTTCTCAATCCATCACGGTTAAATTTAGGAGCAGTAAACTCAATTCTATGTTGAGATTGATTCGAAATTGTATTTTTAAATCGTGCTATGAATGCGGGACATAAGGCATTTTGAAACAAGAGAAAACTATAATCCGCCATTTGCAGAACGATCTCCAAAGTTACCTGTTTCAACCATTCGGACTGAAAATCATCGGTCTGATTTTGCAAAATTTTAGTTGGCAACAGGAGACATCCGGTTCCGTCTTTCTTTAGCAGCTCTGGTGCTTTTTGCATGAATTTCTGGGCAACCTGTTTGCTTCCCCTTCCCTCCCAGGGCGGGTTGCCGATAATACAATTAAATGTTTCACCAGATAATGTTTCTTTTGCCAAAAAATCAGCTTTTACAATAACCGGGATATCAGCTCGTGGCCGACCAGGGATGTCACCGTAATCCAGCAATTTGGGTAACGGCTGGCCTGTCTTTTCTACATGATTTTGAATATCCGGGGGATTAAAAAAATCAAGATATGCCAGATAAAGGCTGAAACAGGCGATCCGGCAGGCTGTTTCAGCAACGTCAACCCCTCGGATCTGAAAAGCAAGGATATCCCGGAGCGCATTGGCTTTAGTAGTATAGGTTATTCGTCCGGTTTGGGAATAAATCCATCGATTCGCAAGACGGTTAAACAGGATAACCAGAAAAATGCCGGATCCGCAAGCAGGATCCAGGAAAGACCCGTCAAAAAGATTTGTGTTATCCCGTACCGCTGTATCCACAACCATTTCCGCTAAAAATCTTGGTGTATAAAAGGCGCCTTTTCCCCGCTGTTCTTTGGGATCTTCCGTTGTTAAAAAATCTTCATAAATAGCACTGATTGTTTCAACCGGAATCATTTTAAAATTATATGGCCAGAATCCGAAATAGCGTTGACCGCTTTCCACTTCATGCCCACCGAAAAAAAAACGTAGCTTTTCAAGATGAATCGGTTGAATGAACTCTTTTTCATGCTCCAGATCCTGGTCAAACATATTTCCGTTAAACCGGATTTTAAGGTCCTTAAATAAGTCGTAAAGGTATGTTAATTGAAAATCAAATGAACCGCTTTCCAAGCGCTCGGCAAGCAGCATGGTGGCGCTTTGGCCTCGAGCGGGCGTTCCAATGGCAACAATCCCCCGGTCAAGCAGATAACAGAGAAAGAGTACCCGACCAATAAAGGCATGGGCTGAGGTGGTGCTGAGCCCTTTATCGCCGAGTATCAAGGCATTGCGTAATGCGCGAAGGTTGTCCAGAAGCCAGGCATCTACGGTTTGATCCGGGTCGAAAACCTTCCTTTTTTCCTTGTAATAATTACCGGTCGCCAAATCATGATACAATGTACGAATGCGCTGAACGTAATCTACACGCTCCAACGTTTCAATCAGGGCGTTATCAGCAGCACCTTTATTTGTTTGATCGTTTTCTGGTTTTGTCAAACCGGAATAAATATAAACGGAAGTGGGATCAGCCAGAACAAGAATGTTTGCCACGCCTTGATTCCAGAAAAGCTTTTGAAGACGGAGGCGATCGCTTAAAGACAAGGGCCGGCCATATTCCTTGAAATATAATACCGGTCGACAATCAAGGCAGAGTACCCCGCCAATTTTTAATTCTTTCCAGGCACGATCAATAACCGAAACATAGCCCAGCATATTGATGTCTTTTCGGACAGATTCAAGGGAGTCGTAAAACATCATTCCTGTAGGTGTTTTACCATGCGCTTTTGTAAGGTCTGATATTTTTACGACTGTTTGCATGCGATTAATATATCTGCCTTATTGCTATCTTGACAATGCCCTGTATGATTAATTCAGTAACCGGGATCCAATCATTGTAATCCGGATTTTCAGCCTTTAAATAATATCGTCTCTCTTTTCTGGCAAGGGTTTTTAAAGTATTCTCACCATCAATTAAAGCCACTACCAAGTTATTCTCATGAGGAACCGCATCTGCATCCGCAATCACCCAATCTCCTGCATGAATCCCACGACCGACCATTGAATCCCCTCTGACTTGAAGGGCAAAAAGCCGGTGATGCCCAATATTGCCAATTAACTTTACATCAACAGCAAACGTTCCATTTTGTTTTTCAATTATTTGTTCCGGAGTACCTGCCGGAATATCTCCCAGAATCGGTACGCCAATAACTTTCTGATCACTTTGCCTTGTCAAAGTAATCAAGTCAATACCCCGAGATCGGCCGCCATGACGTCTCAAATATCCTTTTTTCTCCAATGCAGATACATGATCGGCAGCAGCTTTCGTGCTTTTAAAACCAAAATGATCCGCAATTTCCCTATATGTTGGAGCCATCCTTTCTTTCAGTTGAAATTCAAAAAGAAAGTCAAGAATTTGCGTTTGTCGAATTGTTAATTTGATTTCACTAAACATTTGTATAGTACAACTTACAAATAACATACTAATTGTCAATAATGAATGAAGCATTATTCCATTTTTTTAAGAAATATGATTAATGCAATATTACTTGTCTATGAAATACAAATCGTGTGGAAAAAATCTTTATTTAGTCTCAGCGATACTATGTTTTTACAATTTCAGCCATGATGTTGCATAAAAACGCTTATTATGAAATCATTAAAAACCTTAATCGAACGTAACCTGCAAATCCGTGTGATCGGTTTTGACGACGCCCCCTTTCAGAAACGCCGGAACAGCGCGATTTACATTACAGGCGCTGTCTGCGCAGGGACAGTATTTGAAGGAATGCTGTGGGGAAAAGTTCAAAAAGACGGTAGTGATGCAACCGATGTCCTGTCCGGGATGGTGACCAGCAGCAAATTTCATGAACAGATCCATATGGTGCTGACGGACGGTCTGGCCTTTGGAGGATTCAATCTCATTGATCTTCCTGAATTGGCCAGTCAGCTTGATCGTCCATGTGTCGCCGTGATGAGAAAGCCGCCGGATATTCCTGCCATTCAAAAAGCGCTCCGGCATTTTGATGATTGTCCGCATCGTCTGGAGCTGTTGGAAAAAGCCGGCCCCGTTCATCAAACAGACAACTTCTGTTTTCAGGTCATCGGGGAACACCCCGACATCACCGCCGAAGCACTCAAGCGAATATCCAATCAAGGCAATGTTCCCGAAGCCTTGCGTATTGCCCACCTGATCGGATCTGCGGTTGTTTCCGGCCAGAGCGGTCGAAGGGCGTAAAAAATTTTAAACGCTGCCGGAATTTTGGACTCTGCTCTGGTTCCTGCGATGCCGCTCCATGAATAATTTTAAGACTGCATCGTTCAAACTCATTCACTCCGCTCAACTCGAACCTGTGATTGTTTCACTTGAAAAGGTGGCTCAAGACACTTCGAACAGCCGGCATTTGGCGCGGCGGCTTTTTACCGCCGCCTTAATGCCGTTTTTGGGCTACGGATTCAGACCAAGGTTTGATTTTATTAAGCAATGGGCCAAGAGTGCGTTCAGCTACTTCCGTATCGTAGGCAGCTTGAGCACGTAACCAATAACCGTTCGACAGACCAAAGAAGCGGCACAATCGCAAATCGGTATCAGCCGAGATTGAACGTTTATTTGAAACAATCTCACTGATACGTTGGGCGGGAACATCAATTTCTTTGGCCAGGCGATACTGGCTAAGCCCCATTGGTTTAAGAAATTCTTCCAACAAAAGCCCGCCCGGCGTGATGGGATCGAGTTTTTTCATAGTGGGTCCTCCTTAGTGGTAATCTACAATTTCCACATTTTGTGCGCCCGCTGCTGTCCAGTTAAAGCATACCCGCCACTTATCATTTTTGCGGATACTGTATTGACCGGCACGATCACCCCTGAGTGCTTCGAGATGATTGCCGGGGGGCACCTTCAAATCATCGA
>PNOB01000233.1 GCA_013824585.1 Desulfobacterium sp.
TTCTTCCGCTGACCGCAGGGCAAAGAATCCATCATGATAAACTGGCCGGGGCCGATATTTTTCATATCCGGTGTACGGAATTCAAGCTTATAATGCATGGGCTTTCCATCAAGCCCGACCGGTGAATTCCGGAGTACTTCAGCCTTGAAATGCCGGATTCCCTGTTTCCGGCTTGGGACGGATCGTTTGGATAAACGATTGGCCAGATCCCTGAACAGATCCGGTTTGATCTTTCCTGCCTGCTGACAAAGATCCGGATAGCAGACAAAAAATCCCCTGGGCCAGTTATCCGCCCATTCAATCTGCCTGCATGAATTCATCTGCAGCCGGTTTTCAAAGATCAGATAGCAGACACGATGAAATGATTGCTGATCCTGTTGAAAAATTTTTCCGGCAACCTGTTTATGCTTTTTTTGATTTCCGGGATCATAAAAACAGAAAAAGATCTGGTGCCCATCTGTGTGTTCTGCAACAATGTCAGCATCGAAAAAATCCTTGCCATGAGAACGCAACCCTTCCGGCTGGATCTCCCTGTCTGCTACAGACCAATCAAACCGGTCTGGTTCTGCAGAAACAATCCCATACCCGTCTTTTGCAAGGATTGTCTCCAGAAGGATCAGACACAGCCTGTTGTATGCCTTCTGATTTCCAGATGCTTCAGATAGAAGTCTTACAATCGCTGGTTTGATGTGCCGGGGGAATTGTGTTTCATGAAGAGAAAACACATTTGTATTTATGTCTGAAAATTCAAGGTCTGGCTTTCTGTTCTTTGGGCGGGTTCGGACAAGAAAGCCATATTTTTCAGCCTCTGTTTTTCCCTGTTTCTTTTGCCGGCAAGGAATCAAGCTTTGGACCGATTCCAATGCCTGTAATTCATATCCAGCTTCTGAAGACTTATCCTGCAAAGCCTCCCAGGTCTCTTTTGTTGAAGCCCGATGGGAAAGAATGATCCGACAGGAATCATCCGTGCTTGCGGCTATCTTTTCCAGCAGTTTTTGAAACTGTTCAAGGTTATCCTCAATGGATTGTAATTCTGTATTCCAGAACCGGTTTCGATCCACCCCTTTGCGCAGCCAGGCTCCCTGAAATTCAGAAGCAGACAGACAAACACCTGCCTGATCCCCAGGCGGGTCCAAAAAAACATGGGTAATTTTCCGCTTCTCTGGAAATGGAAATTCCAGGCAATCTGAATGGATGATGTATGCATGGTCATCCGCATCCTCGAAAGCCTTTATTGAATCCGAAAACCGAACAAATGACAATAAATGGTTTGTTGTTTTTTTGTTCTGCATCCATTGTTCAAATTGATTTTCAAAGGCTTTCCAGACATTCACTTCCAGTGAAACAGAAGATTTTCGAATTCCCGGAATCTCTGCTTCTGATATTGCATTGGATGAATTTCCGGATATCCCTTTCGTGATACATTGAAACAAAATGGAAATGAAAACAGATTGAAAAATCTCCCGGCTTTTTGCCATAGGAATGCTGTTGATTCCATGAAACAGGTCTGCCAGAGATGCCAGATTCCGCTGGGTAAACTGGTCATTGATATAAAATGAATTTTTATTCCCCATGCCCTGAATTTTTTTCCTGGGGAACCAGTTTTCAGGCGCTGTTCTGGATTGTGTAATCTGCCGCCTGACCTGTGAATCGGTTAATCGTTCTGTCCCCTTGAATCCGCAATGGATGCAGGCTGCCTGAACCGCATCCGGACAGATATCAACCTCTCTGCCCTCTTTACTTTTCCAAATTAACTGCTCAAACCCGATTTTTTTACCGCATCCGGGGCATGAAATGGTGTATCGATCCATGATCCTGTCTGCAACAGCTTCCCGGACTCTTTGAAAATCTTCTCTTAATGCAAACAGCCCCATTGGCTGAAGCAGAACCCGGGTCAATAAAACAGCCATTGGGTTCAGGTCTCCAGCAATAACCCGGGCACCTTGCTGCAAGGCAACAAGCGCCGGCGTGCCGGCTCCGCAAAAAGGATCCAGAACAAGGTCACCGGTTTTTACATCTGAAAAAAGCAGATCCAGAACATCGGTTTGACTTTGTTCCCAGTATGGAAGGGAACAGGATAAGTGATCCAATACTGTTTTTTTCCCCATAATATATCCAACGAAAAACCATTTTACGCATTATGAACAAACCATAAAAAATCCATAAATCCTGTCCAATCGCACGCATAATGAGTCAATATCTGAAATAAATCAACCATATGTTATGAATATTTGTATCAAATTTATAATCTACTGAAATCAAAAAAAATTACAATATGCCATAGGAGCCAATTTCAAAACTATCAAAAAGCGTCACACCGGCGAAAGCCGGTGTCCAGAAAAGAACAGAAAATACTATAGGGGTGGGAAAACTCGATTACTCAAGCTCTCTCCCCTCCGAACCGGACGAGCGGTTCTCCCGCATCCGGCTCTCCAGTCGCTTGAAGTCCGGGTTGATCCTATGCGGTGCGATAAGGCCGGAATACCAGAATCTGAAACAATTTTCTAAATACGAAGATATCGCTGAGCAATGATCCAGAAAGCAAAAATCTTCAAACCATGGCATGGAGACAGCGCCAACGTTATTGGGTTGAACGCGCTTTTGAAGATGGAAAAGTGAATGTGGAATGGCGGTAAAAATTTGAGGCATGAAGTTGGGTTAAGGAAGCAAAACCAGAAGCGGCAGACCGATATTCCCGATGTCAATACAGAAATGGCTCAAAATACAAGGAATAAGATTCTGATTTTTTTGCATGACCCATCCAAGAAGCAAGCCATAACAAAAAGCATATATCCCCAATCGGATTCCGCCTATCGGAATGTGGACCAAACCATAGAAAAGACTCTGAATCAGATTGGGAAGAAAGGAATGCCCGACAATTTTTTTTGTCAACCCCATAATAACATGACGATAAATTATCTCCTCTGCAACAGAATTGAATAGACTCAAGATTACAACCGGCGGCCAGAACCCAACCCCCTTTAGGTCAAATCTGCAGGTAACAAAAAGATATATTGAATATCCGGCGCTCACACTCAATGCGAGGTAAAATGAGATTGATGGTTTTTTCCAGTAAAATACATCCCATATAGGAGTTTCTGCCACCTTAAGCCAACCCATCGATAAAAATGCAAAAACAAGCATCGGGAGATAAACCAAAACATTTTTGTAAGTGTCCAGAACACATGCCTGCCTTCGAAACGGCCATTGAATATACTCTGTTTCCAAAAGGACTGCCGCGATTCCCACAATCACTATAAACAAGATCAGGAAACCAGCCGATGCGAAATATTCTCGTTGACGTTTATTTTCAGCCTGTTTTATTGTTTCGTGCATTTTTTTTTAATTGTGTTATGGAAAAAAGCATCATTCCTAAAATAATAAAAATAATCATCGCGACCTGGGCCTGTGTTAACCCGTACGTTATTCTTTTTTCTTTTCGAATGAACTCAAAACCAAATCGTATTACACCATATAATATCAGATACAAAGAAGCTATCGACCCTTCAGTGAGAAATGTTTCCAGTCGCTGTCGATAAATACGAAAAAAACATCTCTTTAACAATCCGTATAATGCAATATTGGTCATGACCGCAAACAAGGGCACCGGATTATCAAATGAACCGCTTGTACCCGCGAATGAAATCGTAATGCGATTTCCCCAGCAGCAGCCTACCAGAAAACAGCCTGCCCTTCCAAAGGCATGCGCCAAAGGGATATGCAAAAAGACAACATCCCACCCCTTTAAAAGATCGATTTTCATTATCCACATTAAAAATGTAATGAAAAACCAAGGCAATGCAAGACTAGCATGAAAAGTCTGATGCCTCCCGTAAAGAAATTGTTCTATGAAAAAATTAAGGCTCCAATCCGATACCGGGAAGTAAAAAATATTAGCAACCCTTGAACCGATCAGACCCGCAGGAAAGGATATGATAAACACCAGGAAAAGAAATATTGCTGTCTGCCTCTTTGCATAACCAAAATCATTGATCATAATTTTATAGATTAACATGCAGCTGAGTAAGATGCCGCAATAAATCAATGCATAATAAATCGAATTCAGTATGGTTCCAAGCAGAGGAAAAGCAATGACTTTGGATAACAACGGATAGAGCATGTTATTTCAACCATGATATGGAAAAAAGCCGCAGCAATATGCCGCGGCTTTAACCAACCATTATCTGCCAAGAGTTTATTGAACCGTAAACACCCGCGAAAGGCCTTCATATGGATTGATGCTGCCATCCCAACCATTCTTCCAGTGACCCAGATGGCGAATACGGTACTGGCCAGGTTCTGCGTCCGCTGGAATAGTCCATTTTATGATAACATTTGACCGGTCCATCCCTTCCCGCTGCCATTCATAAACCGTCTCCGGATCCCAGTCATTGGCTACAACCTTGTCAAATACAGGTCCCGGGACATTTTTACAAACCTCAATTGTGTCACACCCTACCTGCTCATCATGACACACCCTGATAGTTCCGATTTTCATTTTTTCGATTTTGAGAAACGTCTGCTGTATCATCAAATTGTTTTTCGGATGTCCACCTACAAACTGAACGGTAACAGTACTGCCGCGACTATAGCTTGCATTAGCATCCACTTCAACATCGCCAAATTTCTGATTAAGATACTTGCCGTCCCAGACAACACCGGTCTGAAAATTGATCACATCATTTCTCAAATCACGAGGTGTCGGCCCAGGATCAACCTCGGTGCCATTTCTCAGAGCTTCCGCCAATAATGCATATTCCTGCTGAAAGGCATTTAAGGAATAGGGGCCAAACATGTTTGATCCTCCTTCATAATGCTGAATCTCATATTCTTCCCTTGTTGTCAGATAGGAGCAATATGCATTGGAGATTGCGGCGATAACCACATAATCAACATCAGATCCCAATTCCGCTATCACGGTATTCCGGATTCTTCGGCCAGCCATAGTGGTCACTTCCACCGGGGCTGCAACAATGGCAAGGTTTCCGATTTTTACAATTTGGAGTGGAAGAACTTCCGGTACCCAGGGATACGGTTGCATGTCACCGGCAGGTAGAAGAATGATTTTTTCCTCCTGACATTCCTGAAGATCAGGTACCAGGGTAAATTCCGGCCAATCATTTCCGCCCCATACCATTCCCTCATGGGCCAGATCAATTCCAGCCCCGTCTTCGGTACTTCCGGCAACCTGAGAAAATCCGATGGCAGCCGAACAGGTCTGAATTCCGGTGTGGCCATTCACCCATTGTGGATCTATAGGGTATTCATCAAAATTGACATGCTTATGCCGGTACTCAACGCCACCTTCCAGGTACTCCGAAGCATTGTTATACAGTGAAAAGGCCTTGTTATATTGTCTTTCACCAATGATTTTCATATGATCAAAATCATGGATTCCGTCCGGATATCCCCAATAAATATTTGGTGAAACATCCCCAGCATTGGTCTGAGCAAAGGCCCCGACAAACGTATTTTGATTTTCCGTAGAATAATTGGTTCCCTTTACTTTTTCAAACAGGTATTCGGCATATCCTTTGTTATCCGATGAAATCAGTTTGTTGGTGTTACCGATACTTGTGGTATGAACCGCAAACCAGTTGATCATTCCAATCTCCTCATTCTGATCCGACACCAGCTTTAATAGGGTCATGGTCTTATCCGTGTTACTGGAGTACTGATCTCTTTCTGTCTGTGGATTGTTCATATACGCATCATAAGATCGCTGCCATCCACAATCATCCAGCTCCCCCTGTGCTATGAGAATCTTGCCGGGAGTCAGGTTGTTGTGGGCAATCTTGATCGATTGATATATCCCGTTCACAATTGCATTGAAATTTTCTTCAATAAATCCAAGAACGGAGAGGTCATACGTTGTATAGTGAGAATACCCGCCAGGACCGCTGTGGGTGTGATTGGCACTCAGCAGTACATTGGATTCGGTATACAGACCACCAAGAGCGGGGTCATTCTGTAGCTTTTCGACAACCTGCTGTTTTACGGCCTGAAAAATTGCCTGGAGATCTGCAGATACAAAGGCAATCCGTTTTCCTCCATTTGGTTCGCTTATCACATATGCTCGTGACCGGAGTCGCGTATGAATGCCGGAGGTTTTCTGGTCCGGCATGGAATACCCCATCATACCGACCTCCGCTGCTGGCCCGGTAATATCATAAACCCCGGCGCCGATTAAAAAATTACCCTGGTCAGCCATACAGAACGATACAGTTCCGATGATAAAACAAAGAAAGCTGCACAATAACATCCATACTTGGTTTCTCAATCTCATTTTTTTCTCCTTTCCTGTGTATGATTTTACAACTATATCGACAAACGTTCTGCCTACGAAACTCTGTTTCGCCTCAATGTAAAATATTACTTATAATACTGAGAAAAAAATAAATGAGTGAGTGAGCGGTCACTCACTTATGAAAAAGTAACACCATCCAAATAGAAAGTCAAGAAACATATTCACAGAAGCTTCTTGTATTGACTCTTTACGTTTCTCCGATTTTCTGTCATAATCATACTATCATATGGGCATTCTTTCTGTTTTGCGAATGATACGGAATATGATTTTGTGAATCCCAGTGATATTCCTGCTGTTCTTCTGATAGCCCGGACTTTGATCCAAAATAACTGAATCGATGAATCAACAGACATTGCCCTTTTTGCTATTTGCGGATGGCACAGAGATTCTTCATAAATAATGGATTCAAAAAAAATCAATGGGATAAACCAGGAGGTGACAAAATGATTCACAGGCTCTTTCTTTATGTTTCCATACTGCTGCTGGGAATGAGTATTTCTGTAATGGCCGGCGAAAAAGTTAAATTCGGGACATTCCCAATTCCCCTGATGGTAGAAGACACTGAACATGGTGTTTTCAT
>PNOB01000234.1 GCA_013824585.1 Desulfobacterium sp.
TGTTGAAACAATCGGAGATACTCTAAAAAATCTTTCTTTAAAAAAGGGATTGATGACAAATAGCTGATTTCATCCTCTGTAAACCGTAAGGAACAGAGATGATCAATTTCTGACTTAATCTCATCAAGGAACGAAATTTTTTTATTTTGACAAGCAAATTTATATTTTACCGTAACCGCTGGATAGGTATGCAGAACTGCCTGAGCCATGGTAAGCTTGTTAAAATCTGTATCAAGTAAACTCTTGATAATTGCCATATCGATCTTCTCCAGAGCAAAGTTGTAATGATTGTTAATAATCAGTATTAATTACATTTTATCCCAAAATGCGTGTCTTCAATCCAACCCTTTTGGTAGAATAGCATAAACGGGTTGCATTTGTATAAAATTTTTCCTATCAACATTTATCGAAGAAATCAACAGGATAGGGATATTTAAATTACAGAGCCAATTTCAAAAGTCTGTTGTTGTAGTTCCAGCGAAAGCCGGACACGCAGTAAAGCGTAGCGCTATCCAGTATTTTCAGTTCTTTTCTGGACATCGGCTTTCGCCGGTGTGACGCTTTTTAATCGTTTTGAAATTAGCTCTACAGTTCACTTTTTTACAATGCATCCTTAGATGAGGATTCAGAGTTTTCGTCGGATTGATTTTCTGTTTTCAATAACAACTCTCGAACAAGAAGATCAATGTTGGATTCGAGGTTGACCTGGGATATATAGGTCTTCCGCTGGGATGAAATCACTTTCTTTTCTGTAAAATCAAGCATTTTTAAAGCTACGTCAATATTGCCTTCAAAAATATTGATATCAACTTCCATATATACTGAGGTGTTGTAATTGGATAAAATCTTTTGAATCTGCTGGTTATTAAATCCATCCTCACCGTCAATTTTCATTTTCTGGGTCTGGATGCCAAGAAATGAATAGATGTCTTCCATGGACACAATACGGATTTTTTTATATTTTCGCAGTTCTGAGTCAATACTACCCAGAATCGCACGATATTTTGGCTTTTCCCGATTGTCTTTTAAAAATACAACCAGGGTATGCTCTTTTTTCGGGAGCTCATAGGATGAATAAAACTGACCGAAGCTTACTTGTTTTTCGATTTTATTTTCATCTGTTGTTTTCTGGTATGATTGAATACAGATATTGTTCAGACATCTAGCACCTGGGGGGCAATCCTTATCCGAAAAACAATCTGAAATCGGCTTGACATAGTTTCTCTGCTGTCCGCATCCAGTAAAAAAAACCAAAACTATCAGAAGACAGAACATGAAGAGTATATGAGGTTTCATTTATTTTTCGTCCACCAGGTTTGTCATGATGTTGGTAATAAGTTCCTTAATCTGGACATCCATTGTTTTCAGGGAAACATATTTCTGGATTTGAAAATTTTCTTTTGATTTCCGGCAGGTATCGTTTTCCATGAAAGCCTGATAATCATCGGGCATTACATTCCGTGTGGAAAGAATCGCAGAACCTTTGGCAAGGATGTTTCCGGTTTCAATGTCATTGATCTCCACATCGATAACAAATTCAAGCAAATACTCTTCATTTAAACAATATGCTATCGAATTCTCATCCAGATACTCTTTTTCTTTTTCCCAGGAGGCCTTGTCTGCCAACTCCTCCCATTTATCATCATCAATATAGTAGATATAGTAAACCACATCCTGTTTTGCTTTCAGCTTGTTGATTTTCAATATCGCATCTGCACCGCTTTCTTTTCCGAATTTTGTCGCAAGTTCGCTCTGGGACAGCACTACATTTTTCTCAACAATGCGCTCACCGGACTGCAGGCGGTAGGGTTCAAGGTCCTTTTTTTTGGCCAGAATATCGTCACTGATTACCGTATATCCTTTTTTCAGAAGAAGGGATTCGATATAACTCACATATTCATCTTTTCCCGATGCAAGAATAGTCTTCTGTACTCCCGTAGCATTTTCTTTGCTTTTTTCAAATGAAAGATCTTTTTCAGGCTGGATTACCAGGAGGGAGCTTATTTTTGACGGATCATACCTTCTGGTCCGAACCACTTCCGGCTTATGGTAATCGATTCGTTTTATAACCAGCGGAGTTGTTGAGGAACAACCCATCAGCAGTGTTCCGGCAAAAAATAATACACTCACCAGATTTAAAATATGGTTTTTCATTTCCCACCTCAATATTATAGAAAACATGGATTCTTCAATATGGGTCATAATGATTGGATGGCATATATAATAGCATAGGGTGTCTTGAAAATCAATTTTTATTGAGATTTCAGCGTATAAATGAATCGGCTAGTTTTTTGAGAAGCTCATCAAAAAATACAATCTGTCTTTCCCATGCAAAATCTCCCATGCTTTCAGAGAGGTGATTTCTGCTTACGGAAAAATCTTCCGGATGAAGAATCATGGACAAAAGCTTTTCAAAAAAATCGTTCTGATCCTCATATAAAAATGAACCATGGAAGGAATTCGGTATAATTTCCGGGTACGAAAGACGGTTGGGAACGAGGGGGAGGCATCCATGACGAATTGCCTCGATAATGGATATGCCGAAATTTTCCTGATCTGCGGTACTGATGACAATATCGCCCCTGGAAAGCCAGTTGTAATAGTCTGATCGGGAATCCACATATCCGTATTGAATAATCCGGTCACCGAATTTTTCCTTTGCTTTCGAAAACACGACCGGAATGCGTTGATAACGTTCTCCAAGAATCGCAACCCTGAAATCAATATCCTTCTCTGTCAGAAATTCAAGCGCATGAAAAAAAACTTCCGGTCTTTTATCAAATTCCCACCGGTGATTCCATATGATCAAAGGTGGCTTATTATGTTCGCGATCTGATGAAGTAAAATCAGACGGGAAGTGACATCCGGGATAGACAACCTGGGATTTTTCCCGTATTTCACGGATAACCCATTTGGGTCTGAACTCGGGCATCATGTTGATAAATTTTGGGAGATGAGAAAAAAAGGCGTGATAATGGGTGTGGGAATTAAATATGATCCTGTCTGCAGCAAGAGCGCTCGTGATATCCGTAAAGCCGAACTGATAATCCATCTGTTCACCAGGAGCAAGAGGATAGCTGAGTTGATTTTCATGAAAGTAAATAAGTGTGGGTGGAAGGTTCCCTCCGCACAAAGCTTTCAAATCCGACAGACTCATCAGGTCGCTTGTGATCAATCCGTCGTATTTCTGGAATGAATCGATTTTTTGAAAAAAATATAATGCAGCCCCTCTCATTCGCCATTTCCAGAACCTGGCCGGCAAAGAAACCAGATCGATCTGATAACGGGAATGAGCAATCAAGCCATCGGCAAAATCCCGATGAGATCCTCCGTAAAAGGATTCGAGAAAAAGAAATTTGGCCATTCCATCCTTTCAGAAAACTATATCCCGAAGATATTGTATCTATTTTTTCAAGACAAACCAGTATCATCAGAATGACAGCACGAGCCCGGTGGGCAAAGACTCCCCGAACATATCTGTTTGTTCTTTTTTCTGAATGGGGATAACTTCTTTTAACAAATGCAGCCGGGAATGAAACAATTCATATTGTGATAGCCACATAACGGTTTGATCCAGAATTTCCGATTCAATATCTCTTGCCCGGTCACCTGTTTTCCGAGCGAGCTGAATCAAGGTCATCCCGACTGATTTTGGATCCGGCCACTCCTGTTCCAGGATTTTTTTTATCCATATTGTAATTTCTCCGGACGGAACAACCCTGTCGGAAGATCCATATAACATTACCCGTGAGCCGATTCGGGATAATGCCCAGAAAAGTTGAGGAGAAGAGGTTTTCGGTGTTACTTCGGAAAGAAGCTGTCGGCCCAGCTTGATCTTATCCTTGACAAGAAGCTTTTCCATATTGGCGATTGCCATCCAGATTTCGGCAAGTTGTTGAGGAGAAACTTTTACACCTGCACCTTTTTTCTGGAAAAGCAAAGGCGTTACATCCTGCATGAATTGACGTTGCTGACCTGGTTTTAATCCTCCGGCAATTCTTCGCCATAAAATCCACCATTCTGATCCCACCTGCTGATTATTGGAAAAAATCCGCCCTTTGTTGTAGATCTTCCATATGGATTTGATCCGCTGTTCATCAAACCCATCGCCAAACCCGGGTCGCATAGTAAAGCCTGCTAGATTCAGCCATCTGTGCTCATGAAGTGGTGACAATTTCCGATAGGATCTGTTGGTAATCAATTCATCTGAAATCCTCCGGATAAAGGAAAGTGGCCAGTCATCTCTGGGTCTGTCCACCAGTACGGAGATCATTTTTGATAAACCTTCAAGATCTTTTTTATCTTTCTGATTCGAAAAGGCTTTCTTGACTTCCATACAGACAGTTTCCGTTATCTCTGAATCAAAAACCTCGGTATCTGAAACATCTGCTTCCAATTCCCGGGATCGTAACTGAAATTGAAGTTGCCACCGATGCTTGCTGATCTGAGAACTGCACCATAGAGAAAGTGTTCCGATTTCCGTGTAATCGGCTTCAATGGTCACCGGAAGTGTGGTTTTGACTCCCTTTTTACCAAATTGAACAATGGTTTGAATGGGAGGAAGCGTTGAAAATGAATCATCAATCTGAACGATATCTCCTGTTTTATCACCGGATCGATAACTGGAGCTGTATGCATCAAAGGTGACCGGCTGATTAGTAAGCACTTCAAACTGTTTGTCCGGCAGATGGATATGGGTTCCTTCATCCAGACCCCTTTCCACCAGACAGACTGCATGTTTTCCCATGCCCTCTTCCTGCTTTGCCACACCGATATAATACCCACGGGGACTTCCGCTTCCCACACGGACCCCTTTTCCGGTTTTTACCATCCCATAGTATGAAGCACCAAGGGCAACGGCAAGGTCCGGTTCCGGATTTTCAAGTATCCTCGGAATCGATTCATCTTCCACTCCGAACCAGTATCGAATGGCATGACGAATCCTCTCCTGGATAACCGGGGATTTTAAGGAGCCTCCGTTAAAGAGGATCAGATCCGGAATCGGTTTTCGATCAAATCCATTATTTTTAACATCTTCTTTATGCCGTTCAAGGAATTCACCAAGGTGACGGGTGATTGCCGGATCATGTTCATATGGGAGGCCAAACTCCGTGATTCCTTTTTTTGTTTTTGCGGAATTTCCAGTATGATCTTTCACAAGCGGGAAAAATCCATCCATTATGGTTTTTTCCAGATTTTTCCGATTCAGCTCAGCAGAAAGGGTTCCGGCAATCAGACTGCTTCCCTCCCCCATAATGGTTATTCTTACGGAGTCGGTCAGATTATTCAGTATGTTTTCTTTGGCTTGACGACACTGGTGACAAAGGGTTTTCCACCTGTCCTGGTTCAGGGATATTTTTTTTCTGCCGGAAGCCATCTCAACTTGATGGGCAAGCGCGAGATCGATATTGTCTCCCCCAAGAATCAGATGATCGCCTACAGCAATCCGCTCAAATCGCGGAGATCCTTCAACTTCTTTCAGAAATATGAGGGTAAAGTCTGTTGTGCCTCCCCCGACATCACATATTAAAATCAGTTCATTGGGTTTCACAAACTGATCCCAGTTCTTCTCATGTTTAATGAGCCAGTTGTAAAAGGCAGCCAGAGGTTCTTCAATCAGTGTGATCTGATTGAGTCCGGACAATTTGGCTGCTTCTACCGTAAGGTCCCTGGCAACTTCGTCAAAAGATGCAGGTACCGTCAGGATGATCAGTTGATTTTCGAGATAACGTTCTTCATCATCACCGCATTTTGAATTCCAGGCCTTTTTAATGTGGGAAAGATACGCGCTGGTTGCTTCAACAGGAGACACTTTGCGGATTTCTTCTCCGGAACCCCAGGGCAAAATTTTTGCCCGCCGATCTACATCTCCGTGGCAAAGCCAGCTTTTTGCAGATGCCACCAGTCTTGCCGGCACTTTGGCTCCATGATCCCGCGCAAATACACCGGCAAAAGAAGTGACTTCACGCTCCCAGGGAATGGATACAGCAGAACTTGCAATATCATAAGGCCCGGGAATATAGAGAAATGATGGAAGTACAGAATGCCCTTTAAATTCTCCAGGGCCAACCAGTTGGGGAACGTTGAAAAGACAGATTGATTTACTGACGTCGCTCTCATTCATTTCAAGATCAACATAGGAAACTGCGGAATTGGTTGTGCCTAGATCAATTCCGATAATGTATCTTTTTCCGTCAAACTGCAATGTTTTCTTTCTCCCTTACACTGAATTCAAAATTCCATTTCCGGCTGTTTTCCCGTGAGACACACCGAAACGACAATATACCTGTTTCCGTAATCTCAATCTCTATGAATACAGGAATGGTTTTTCCATGATTTCCCTCCAGAAGGGTTTCAATGGTTGCAACCGGTTTGATCTCTCCTTCATTCCACTCTTCAATCACCATGCCGGGTTGATCATCTACCCTTACGGATGATCCCAGAAGATCAAATTGAACCGGTTCTCCTACCCGGATAACAAATTCCGGGTCCTCAATTCGAATAAATGACCCTTCTTCCATTCCAAAAGGAGCAACGCATAACGCTTTCATGGGTGCCGGCATACCGGGAATCGCAGGCATGGAGGCTGCAATTCCAATGTAGTAGGAACGGCCGAGTCCACTTCTGATCCTTATTCCTTCGCCTCTTCTGACAAGGCCGTAATATGCAGCACCTTTTGCTACAGAAAGATGAAAATCGTCTGACCTTAGTTCCCGTGTGATGCTTCTGCTATCCGCTTCTACAATTTCTGTTGTCTGCTTCCATGCAGAAAGGATATCCAGAATCCTTCTCCGGATCGAATCCGCGTTCATGATACCGCCATTAAATAGCACTGCCGTCGGAAACCAGGCATGATCCGGATCCTCGATCATCCGGGATAGAAA